>JAHHMJ010000414.1 GCA_018678395.1 Gemmatimonadota bacterium
CCGGCGCGCCGCCGTCGCGGGCCTCGTGGCGTTGGCATACGCCGGCTGCTTCATCGCCATCGAGGTCGGACTTCCGTTCGCTCCGGCCCTCCGGTTCGCAGGACTCCGCGCCCTGTTCGCGGGACTCGCCCTCCTGGCTGCGGCAGGGGCGCTGGGGTACGGACTGCTACCTCCTCCGCGGCTCCGGCCCTGGACCGCGGTGCTCGGGGGCGTCCTGGCCATCCAGTACGCCGCCATGTTCCTCAGCCCACAGCGCGTGGGCCCGGGGCTCGCCTCGGTCCTGGCCAACACGGGACCGATCTTCCTCGTGCTGCTCGGAGCACCCCTGCTGGGCGCGCGCATCGGATGGCGGAGCGGCGGGGCGCTCGGCCTGGCGACCCTGGGGGTCGGCCTCATCGCCTGGCCCGCCGGCGGGACCACCGCCGGAAACGTGGTCGGGGTAACCCTCCCTCTCGCCGTGGCCCTGGGAGCCGCCGCGGAGACGATTCTCCTGAAGCATCTTCGCGTCGGTCGCGCCCTGCTCTCCGTGGCGGGGTGGCAGCTCACACTGGGCGCCGCCCCGTTGTTGGCGATCTCGGTCCTGTACGGCGAAGGTACCATTCGATGGACGGTGACGTTCACCTCGGCGCTCGCCTTCCTGGCCCTCCCCGGGACGGCCGTCGGGCTCGCCCTCTGGTACTGGCTCGTCCAGCGGGAGCCGGTATCCCGGCTGGCCGGGTTCATGTTCATGGTGCCCGTGGCGGGGTTCCTCCTCGCACGCATCCTCCTGGAGGACACCGTGTCGTCGAGACAGGCGTGGGGGCTGGCCCTCGCGCTGGGCGGCATCTTCCTGGCCACCTTCCACGGGGGCGGGCGCCGCGGGGAGGCCGATTCGACGAGGGCTCCGGTCGCCTCGCCCGCTCCCGGCTCGTGATCGTCCCCTGAACCAGAAAGGAGTAGGAGCCATGACGGAAGCGTCAGAAATGGACTCGAACACACGGAGTGGGCCGGACCGGCGCCTCGACCCGATGGCGCTCGCCGCGTCGGCCTCCACCGTCGCCGCCGCCGTGATGCTCGTCCTCGGACTGTTCGGCCGGATCGGGGTCTACACGGGCGCGGTGGAGATGATGGAGCGCTGGCACCTCTTCTTCCGACCCACCCTGCTCGGCACGATCGCCGGGATGGTCGAGGCGGCCGTCGTCACCTTCCCGGTCGCCTGGCTCGTCGCCTGGCTGTACAACGTCTTCACGCGGCGATAGGGACGCACGAGACCGCTCGCGGGCGTTCGCATGCGTCTCGGTGGAGCCGGAGGGCATCCGGAACGTAACGGAATCGGGTTGGGTTCCTCCGCTTCGCCCGTAGTAGGAGCCTGTGGGACAAGCTTGGACTCTCCGGGTGGCGCTGGACCTGCCCGGCGGACACCCGGGCTCCCTCCTCGGTTCCTACGGTGAGAACCGCCGACTCCACCTGACGGTGCCCTACGAGCGCTGACGGGTCGGTGCCACCGCAGAGCGCCCGGAGCGAGACGTCACGACCCGCCCCGGTGCCGCGTACCCCGCCTCCTCCACCCCACGGCGGATCTCCTGCTCCACCTCCTCGCTCTCCACCTCGGCGTAGACCACCTCGGTGGCGGGGTTGACGAAGACCCCGGAGGCTCCCCGCACCCGGGCGAGCCTTCGCTCGAGGGCCATGGCATCACCCCCGGCGCACGCCAGCCCGACAACCGGAATCCGGACCTTGTACGTCGCGCTCATCGTTCTCCTCCTGATCAGGTGGGGATGGTCGAAGGCGGTGGGTAGTCGAGGATGTCGTCCAGGGCCTCCCGGGCGGTACGGACGTAGGTGTCACGCACGGTGCGGGAGTCCACCCCGGCACTCTCCGGGTCGGCGGCCGGGTCGGCCAGCGTCGCGGCGATCCTGCCGACATGGCTCCGCCCGTACGCGTCGGGGCCGAGACGGCGGCGCCACTCGTTCCGCACGAGCACGCGGAATTCGTCCAGGCGCAGGCCTCCGGGAAGGACCGGCTCCGCGCCGCGGGGCAACCCCGTCTCGTGGTGGCAGTGGGGACAGGTCGTATCGACCGCGTCGGGACGATCGATGAGGGCCTCTTCATGGTCGGTCATGTCGATCTCCTCGTCTCGGGGGCGAGCGCCCCAAAACGCATGCCGCACACGGGATCCTGCACTTCGGGGTTGCTCATTGTCGTCCTCGGTCGTCTCCGGGTCGCGTCTAAAACGATCGGCGGGGTCCGGCGGGGGCGTCGCAGGGCCCGCCTGGGCGACCCATATCTCAAGGTGGCCGGGCGCCCGTGAAGCAGGGGTGAACCGATCGTGAACCTCCCTTCACGGGAGCGGGCGACGGGGACCCGGGCCAACGAGCGACGCCACCGCGGTGCGGATCCTACCTTGACACCGCATGAACCCGCCTTCACGTAGCCCTCACCATGCCTTCATCCGGGGCGACGCAAAGTTCGACGGGTATCGTGCCTTCCGCGCCGCCTCCACCATGAGCCGAACCGGCCTCTATTTGTGACCGTCACTCCCGTCGCACC
>JAHHMJ010000181.1 GCA_018678395.1 Gemmatimonadota bacterium
TGGCCGCGATCCGCTTCGCTCGACGGAGAGGGCGCTCCGGCGGTGGCGGAGGCGCGTGGTCCGGTCGGCGGGCGATACGGAGACGCGGTGGCGGAGTCCGGCTCGAGAAGGCGCCGCGGGACGAACGTGTATCTCCGTCCGCCTTGCGATCCTGCCTCCCACGTTGTGCCCGCTTCGGCGGGAGAAACGTGCCAGGCGGTCCATCGCGGGCACCGACTGGGCACGATTCGCCCGGTGAGGCGGGACAACCAGCGTCGACGAGCGCGCCGGCGGAGCCATTCGGCCGGTTGACTGGGACCGGAGCACCCGGGTAGCCTCCGGAGCCGGGTCCCACCCGTGTGCGCGGCCGCGCGATTCCCGGCCGGACGCGGGAGGCGACCGCCGGCGCCGTCCGGCACCTCCCCCTACTCGCTCCATCCACCATGCGCATTCTCATCGTGGGCAACGGGGGGCGTGAGCACGCGCTCCTCTGGAAGCTCCGTCAGGACGCTCCGAGCGCCACCATCTACGCCACCCGCCCGAACGGCGGCATGGCCGGTCTCTGTGAACCGGTCGAACTCGCGCCCACCGACGTCGAGGCGTTGTCCGGCTTCGCGGCATCCCGCGGCGTCGATCTGACCATCGTCGGGCCTGAAGCGCCGCTTGCCATGGGGCTGGCCGACCGCTTCCGGTTCAAGGGACTCCCGGTCTTCGGACCGTCGAAGGCGGCGGCGCGCATCGAGAGCTCCAAGGCGTTCGCCAAGGACCTGATGCGGGAGGTCGGTGTGCCGACCGCCGCCTACCGGGTCTTCACCGACGGAGCCGCGGCCGAGGCCTACATCCGTGAACGGGGTGCCCCGATCGTGGTGAAGGCATCCGGCCTCGCGGCAGGAAAGGGCGCGGTGGTCTGCGAGACCGTCGACGCTGCGGTCGAGGCCGCACACGGCATGCTGAACGATTTCGCGTTCGGAGAGGCGGGGCGCGAGGTCGTGGTCGAGGAATTCATGGAGGGTGAGGAGTTGTCCGTCTTCGGCGTCTGCACGGGCGAAGACGTCGTACTCCTGCTGCCGTCCCAGGACCACAAGCGCATCGGGGAGGGTGACACGGGTCCCAACACGGGGGGTATGGGGGCCTACGCGCCGGTCTCCATCTCGTCGCCCCGCCTGCTGACCGAGATCAGGGAGCGGATCTTCCGGCCGGTCCTCCGTGGGCTCGCCGAGCGCGACTCGCTCTTCCAGGGCCTGCTGTACGCCGGTGTGATGCTGACCGAGGAGGGCCCGAGCGTCGTGGAGTTCAACTGCCGGTTCGGCGACCCCGAGACGCAGGTGGTGCTGCCCCTGCTCGAGACGTCGCTGGTCGACCTGCTGTTCGCGTCGGCCGAGGGGGCCGGCCTGCACCGGCTCCACCCCCGCTTCCGCGAAGGTGCGGCGGTCACCACCGTCGTGGCGTCGGGCGGGTATCCGGGGCCGGTCGAGCGCGGACGGGCGATCGACCTGAGCGGCGTACCCGACGACGACGACGTTCTGGTCTTTCACGCCGGAACGGCACGGCAGGGCGACGGGCTGGTTACCGCCGGCGGACGGGTGCTGGCGTGCACGGGCCTGGGCGCGACCTTCGCCGAGGCGGCCGCCCGCAGCCGGGAGGCGGCGGCGGCCGTGCGATTCGACGGCGCCACCTTCCGCCGTGACATCGGTTGGCGCGAACTTGAGCGCTCCTCTTCGACCTGAGCGCACCTCCTCGCGGAGCTTCCGACATGATCGTATCGACCACCCCGACCCTCGAAGGCAGTCCGATTCAGGAGTACCTCGGCGTGGTCACCGGCGAGACCATCGTCGGCGCCAACATCCTCAAGGACTTCCTGGCCACGGTCCGTGACATCGTCGGAGGCCGGTCGGCCGCGTACGAGCGCGCGCTTCACGATGCTCGAGAGCAGGCGATTCGCGAGATGGCCGAGCGGGCCCACGACATGGGCGCGGACGCGGTCGTCGGTATGGACCTCGACTACGAGGTCCTCGGGGCCAGCAACGGGATGCTCATGGTCACCTGCTCCGGGACCGCGGTGAAGCTCTGAGGCCGGTGCAGCGGCCGCCCCTCCCGAGTCCCTTCATCGCATGCCCGAACTCCCCGAGGCCGAGACCCTCGTCCGCGGCCTGCGGCCGGTCCTGACGGGTCGCCGCATCGTCCAGGCACGGATCCACCACGCCGATGTCCTCAGGGTGCCGGCTCGCCGATTCCGAGACCGGGTCCGACAGCGGCGGATCACGGCCGTCGAACGTCGCGCCAAGAACGTGGTCCTGCGACTCGACGACGGAATCCTCGTCGTGAACCTCGGGATGACGGGGTGGCTGGCGCCCTTCGGTCTGCGAGCGGAGGACCCACCCCGCCCGACCCACCCCGCGGTCACCTTCCGACTCGATCGCGGCCGCCTGGTCTTCGACGACGTCCGCCGCTTCGGGTGCGTCGAGGCGCTCGACATCGATGTCTGGCGCGACCGCGACGCCGCCTTCGGCCCCGAGCCTCTCGAGGAGGGCTTCACCTGGCAGGTGCTCGCCCAGCGGCTCACCACCTCGCGCAGCCCGATCCGCAGCTGGCTCCTCGACCAGCGCCGCGTCGCCGGCGTCGGCAACATCTACGCCTGCGAGGCGTGCTACCGGGCGGGCGTCCACCCGCGACGGCCCGCGCGCTCGCTGTCGGAGTCGGAGGCCCGCGGGCTCCACGCCGGCATCCGGGACGTGCTCGCGGGCGCCGTCGCGGCCGGGGGCACGACCATCCGGAACTACCGCGACGCGGGCGGCGATCCGGGTGAGTTCGTGCGCCAACTGGCCGTGTACGGGCGCGAGGGAGAGCCGTGCCCACGATGTAAGACCGACGTCGAGCGGGTCGTATTCGGGAATCGCTCCGCCTTCTTCTGTCCTCGTTGCCAGCCCGAGCCCGACTCGTGAAGCGCTTTCCCCATGAATGCCGGTGCGGCCGCCGGACCCGACCGTGGCCGGCTCGGGCCCTTGCCTGGGCGAACGCGACCCGAACGACGACGGGCATCCGCGGCGTCCTCCTGGCGGCCGCCCTCTCCGTCCTGACCGCAGAGGGCGCGGCCGCCCAGGATGGGGCTGGGCTGTCCGAGCGAGCGACATCGGGGCTCGACCTTCCCGTTCGCGAGGTGCGGCTGGACAACGGGATGCGCTTCCTCCTGCTGCCCCGCCCCGG
>JAHHMJ010000352.1 GCA_018678395.1 Gemmatimonadota bacterium
GGGCCCTCGTCGTATCGGACTGCTTCGTGAGGGAGCGCGCCTACGCGGCCGCCTCCTCCTTCACCTTGCAGTCGATGCAATAGCGGGCGTGCGGGAGCGCGTCGAGACGCTCGAAGCCGACCTCTGCACCGCAGGTGTGGCACGCACCGAAGTTCTCGGGCGCGTTGTAGAGACGACGCAGCGCCTCCTCGATGCGGTAGAGGTAGCGGCCTTCCTTGGTCGCGAAGAGCGCGGCCTTCTCACGCTCCATCGCTTCCGTGCCCTGGTCCGCCATGTGATCGGTGTAGACCGAGAGATCTGAATCACCGGACTCGCGGTCGCGCTTCGCCATCTCGTCGAAGAGTCCGAGCGAGCGCAGCGCGCGCGCCCGCTCCTCGAGGAGTCGCTTTTCGATGTGGGCAAGCTGCTTCTTGTTCAACATCTCGGCCTGTACCTCGGAAGGGTCGACGGTCCTGAACCACAGTCTGCAAACCTAATGACAGGGCTCGGATCGGTCCACACGTCGCCGTTGACGCGGTGTCGCGGGTCGGTGGCGGTCCAGCCCTCTACCAACGCACCAGCGAGGCACCCCAGGTGAATCCCGACCCGAAGGCGACGAACCCGACGAGATCGCCTCGGCGGAGGCGCCCCTCGCGGGAGGCTTCCGCCAGCGCGATCGGAATGGTCGCCGCCGTCGTGTTGCCGTATCGCTGGATGTTGTTGTACACACGATCATCGGACAGGCCCAGGCGCTTCTGAACCATCTGGGAGATCCGCAGATTCGCCTGATGCGGGATGAGGAGGTCGAGATCGGCTGTCGTGAGTCCCTCGGCCTCGAGGACCTGGCCGAGCACTTCCGGCATCCGCCTGACTGCGTGCTTGAACACCTCGCGGCCGTCCATGCGCGGAAAGTGGCGACCCGCCTCGAGATCTTCGACGCTGAGTCGGGGGTGGCGAGCGCTCGACGAGGCGTCCGCCCAAAGGGTTTCGGCGAAACGGCCGTCGGCGTGGATCCGGGTGGAGAGGATCCCCCGGTTCGGCTCGTCCGTCGCCTGCAGAATCGCCGCTCCCGCCCCGTCGCCGAACAGGACGGCCATGTCGCGGCCGCGGGTGGAACGATCCAGGCCCGTCGATTGGATCTCGACCCCCACCAGGAGCACGGTTCGGTACTGCCCCACGCGGATCCACGCATCGGCCACCGAAAGGCCGTAGACGAAGCCCGAGCACTGGGCCCGCAGGTCGAGGCAGGGCACGTCGCGCAGACCGAGCTCGCGCTGGAGGAACACGCCCGTGCCCGGAAAGAAGTGGTCCGGGCTCAGCGTGCCGAGAACGATCGCGTCGACGGCCTCGGCGGCTACACCGGCATCGGCGAGGGCCGACTCGGCGGCGCGACGGGCCATGGCCGCGCCGGTGGTGCCTTCCTCCACCCACCGTCGCTCCTCGATCCCGGTGCGCTCGCGGATCCACTCGTCCGAGGTGTCCATCCAGCGGGCCAGGTCGTCGTTCGTGACGACCCGCTCGGGCACGTCGAAGCCGGTGCCGATGATCGCGGTGCGGGGCATGGGGTCAGGCCTCTCGAGGGTGGCGGTGAAGGAGGGGATCCGGGCCGAACCCGGCGGGTAACGCACGGTCCGGGTCGAGGGCACGCTGCCCCCGATCCGCCGTCATCGACCGGTTGGAGCGTCCGTGGACACCATCGCCTGCCGCCGCTGCGGAGAGGGTCCCCGCCTCTCCCGCGCCCCGTTCCGCAACGAGATCGGTGAGCGGGTGCTCGCGGAGATCTGCGAGAACTGCTGGAAGGAGTGGCTCCAGCATCAGACGCTGCTCATCAACCACTACGGGCTCGACCCGCGCGAGAAGAAGTCGAGGGACTTTCTCTACAGCCAGGTCGAGCAGGTGCTGCTCGGCGAAGGAACCGCCGAGCAGGTCGACGTGAGCAAGCAGGGCTCGGTGGAGTGGTGAACGGGTTCTGAGACGGTCGCAAATCAGGTCAGGACCTCGCGGACCTGCTCGAGGGCCCACTTCAGATCGTCCTCGGCGATGACCAGGGGCGGTGCGAAGCGGATGACCTGATGGTGGGTCTCCTTGGCCAGAATGCCGCGCCCCTGGAGGGCTTCGCAAAACGGGCGTGCGGTGCCCGACTCGGGTCGGATCTCGACGCCGATCATGAGTCCCTTTCCACGCACTTCGAGCACGTGCGGCGACTCGATGGCGCGGAGCTCGTCCATGAACCACCTCCCGAGCCGATCCGAGCGCGCCACGAGGCCCTCGTCGACGATCACGTCGATTGAGGCCATGCCGACCGCGGCCCCCAGCGGATTGCCGCCGAAGGTCGATCCGTGGTCGCCCGGGTGGAAGACCTCCATGAATTCGTCGTCGGCGAGGGCGGCCGACACGGGGTAGACCCCGCCACCGAGCGCCTTTCCCACGATCAGGACGTCGGGCCTGACGTCCTCCCAGTCACAGCAGAACATGCGACCCGTCCGACCGAGGCCCGTCTGGATCTCGTCGGCCATGAACGCCACCCCGGCCTCGGCGCAGAGTTCGCGGGTGCATCCGAGGTATCCGTCCATGGGGACCACGACGCCGCCCTCTCCCTGGATCGGCTCGACCAGGAACCCGACGGTGCGGTCCGTGATCGCCTCCTCGAAGGCCCGGGCGTCTCCATAGGGCACGGTCACGAAGCCGGGCGTGAACGGCCCGAAGCCAGCGCGATACTGAGCCTCCGACGAGAAGCCGACGATGGTCGTCGTCCGCCCGTGGAAGTTGTTCGAACAGACGATGATCTCGGCCTGATCGTGCGGCACGCCCTTCACCTGGTAACCCCACTTCCGGACCATCTTGATTGCCGTCTCGACCGCCTCGGCCCCGGTGTTCATCGGGAGGGCCCTGGCGAAGCCGGTCACCTCGCAGAGCCGCTTCAGGAAGGGGCCCATACGATCGTTGTGGAACGCCCTCGACGTCAGCGTCAGCCGATCCATCTGCGCACGGGCGGCCGCGATGATGCGCGGGTGCCGGTGTCCCTGATTGACCGCCGAGTAGGCCGCGAGCATGTCGAGGTACTTCCGCCCGTCGACGTCCCACACCCAGCATCCCTCGCCTCGCTCCAGGACGACCGGAAGCGGCTTGTAGTTGTGCGCGCTGTACCGGTCGGCCTCGTCGAGATAGCGTTGTGTCGCCATGCGCTCTCCAGTGAGAATCGTCGTGGTGTCGGGCATCAGAGGCCCCCATCGGCGGGGATGGGGAACGCGTCCCCACCGCCCTGCCCGTATCCGACCGCCGCGCGAGCGGTCGTATCCACCCGGAAGTGGAAGACGTCCGGCCGAGCGTAGTGTCCGGTGACATCGAAATCGAACTGTGCCCGCACGATCTCGCCGGGGTCGATGTCGGCGAAGAGAATCCCCTCCTCGGCCTCGAGCGGCCCCGCGAGTCGGTCTCCCGAGGGGCCGTAGATGGCGCTCCCCCCGACGCAGAGCGTGTCCGGCCACGCCTCGAGTTCGGCCGCCAGCTCCAGGTCGTCCGGATACATCGACCGGGTGACGTACTGGTTGCACCCCAGAACGTAGCACCGGCCTTCGATCGCGATGTGCTGAAGGGTCGACTGCCACCGCGGCCGCGCGTCGGCCGTCGGGGCCAGGTAGATCTGCACCCCCTGGCCGTACATCGCCATGCGAGCGAGGGGCATGTAGTTCTCCCAGCAGATGAGGCCGCCGACGCGACCGAACGGCGTGTCGACGACCGGCAGGGTACTTCCGTCACCCTCGCCCCAGATCAGTCGCTCGGCGGCCGTCGGCTTCAGCTTGCGGTGCTTGCCCAGCAGGCGACCGTCCGGTCCGAAGTACAGCAGGGTGCAGAAGAGCGTGCCGCCGGAATAGGTCGTATCGCGCTCCACGACACCGACCACCAGGTACACGCCATGCTCGGCCGCCGCCTGACCCATGCGGTCGGTCTCGGGGCCCGGGACGCCGATGGCCGAGGCGTGGTAGCGCTCCCAGGTGCGACGCCCCGCCGGCGAGCGTCCACCCACCGCGGTGCCGAAGGCGAGGCCCCACGGGTAGCCTCCCACGTAGGCCTCCGGGAAAACCACCAGGTCGGCGCCGCGCTCTGCGGCCGTCGCCGTACCCTCGACCACTCGGCTCACCGCCGTCGCGGTGTCGAAGAAGGCGGCCGCGGCCTGAACGACCGCGACCCGGCCGGGCACCCGCCCGCCCCTGGCGTGGCTCGATGCATCGGTGGGCGGCCCGGAGGCGGAGGGGTCGCGTCGCGAATCGTTGGCGGCCGGTGGCGTCACGGGATCACACTCCGTCGTAGATGAGCTCGAGTACGACCTCGCCGACGATCGCGAGCGACGACGCGCGGGTCTGATCCGGGAGGTCGTGGGGCGTATGCCAGTAGCGGTTCGCCGGCCCGTACTCGAAGTCGATGATGTTGGCCGTCGGGATGCCGACCTCGTTCAGGGGGACGTGATCGTCCTGGATGAACGAGCCGCCCTCGCGCGGGAACACGGCCGCGTAGCCGAGCCGAGCCGCCGCGTCCCACACCCGGTCGACCACCCCGGGTGCGAAGCGCTCGGAGTACCGCTCGACCGGGAACGACGGGTCGGCGTCGCCCACCAGGTCGAGAAGCACCGCATAGAGCGGCGGCTGCGTCGGGTCGGCCTGCTGGGCGTAGCGCCGTGCGCCGAGCAGCATGTCGGACAGGCTCGGGCCGAAGTCCTCGCCGTCCGTGAACAGGAGATCGATACCGAGATCGTGGGCGGGCGGCTGGGCCGAGAGGTGGCGGGCCACCTGCAGCAGGACCGCGGTCCCGGACGCACCGTCGTTGGCTCCGGGGACCGGCATCTGCCGCTCGGCGAAGGTATCGGCTTGGTCGGCGAACGGGCGGGTGTCCCAGTGCGCCAGAAAGAGCAGGCGCCGGGGGGCGGCCGGCCGGAAGCGCGCGACCACGTTGGTCAGTTCGAGCGTCAGCCCGTCGAACTGGGTGTGATCCCACGTGAAGCCGTCGGTCTCGACCGCATCGGCGAGCGAGTCGAGTTGCGCCACCATCCACGCCAGCTGGGCCGCGTGCCCCTCCCGGCCCGGTATGCGGGGACCGAACGCGACCTGCCTCTCCACCAGCGCCTGTGCCGCCACTCCATCGAACGTCGGACGCGGCTCGGGCTGATCGTCGGGAGGCGTCGCCCCGTCGCCGCAGGCGAAGAGCGTCCAGAGGAGGACGGCGACACCCGGCCGGACGACGCGGGCGGGGAGGCGGCGCGGGAGAGTGCGATCCATACGGACAAGGTATCCCGGGAGACCGGGCTCAGCGACCACCCGAATCGTCCACCCCCATCATCTCGCGGATCTCGTGCTTGAAGCGCTCGTCCACGGGAAAGACCGAAGGCAGCGCGAGTGTCTTCGACCAGACCTCCCGCGCCTCTGCGTCCCTTCCCGTAGCCAGCAGGGTCTCCCCGAGGTCGCGCCCGAAGAGCACCGTCTCGGGATCCGCAGCGAAGGCCCGCCGATGGTGCGCCACGGCGGCGTCCCAGGTCGCCTCTCGGAGGGGGTCGATGCGGAAGAGGAGCCGACCCACGAACCGCTCGAACCCGGAGAGCGACATCACCTCGTAGTTGAGCTTGCCCAGGGTGTTGTGCGCACCCGCATGTTCAGGCTCGATCTCCAGGATGCGGTGCGTCAGGTCCCACATGCGCTGGATCAGGCGAGTCGACGTGCGCGGACCATGCTGCAGCGCCTCCCGCCCCAACGACGCCGCAGCCCAATAGAGGACCTCGGGATCGTCGGCACGCAGCGTGACGGCCGCTTCGCCCAGTGCGCCCGCCCTCTTGAACCACGCTTCGGCGAGATCCGGGTCGGGCTCGAGGATCCCCGCCACCAGTGAGGTTCGGGCCCCACGCCACAGCGCCTCGACGTCCGCCGAGTCGCGCTCCAGGCGGATGTCCAGGCGCTGTGCGGCCTCCGCGACCCGTCCCGCGAAGAAGATCTCGTCGACGACCTCGTTGCCGAATGGATCCCGCGTCGACACGTCGACCGCAGGGGGCGGCCGCAGGGGCTGGGCCTCGATGGGGACGACCGCTGCGGCGCCGAAGCACAGCGGTACAACGCCGGCGGCGAGCAGAAGCCGTCGGACGTCACGCACGCGTGCGCGCGGAATTGCGAGCGGGAACACGAGCCAGTGGGTCACCCCTGACGATCGCCCAACGCCGGGGTTGTCGGCAAGCGGATTGCATGCGGGATTCCCGATCGGCAGCTTCGACGAACGTGCCTCGTCACCCCAACCCCACGGCCATGGTCTCCCCTGCCCTTCTCCACCCGACGATCCCCACACCGACGCCTTCCGCACCCCCCCGGTCGCGTCCTCGCGCCGCCGGGGCCACGATCGTCCTTCTTCTGGCGGCGGCTTCGGCCGCGGCCGCTCAGGCCCCCGGCAACGGGGGACGGGTCACCTTCACGGATCTGATGCAGGTGCGGCAGATCGACGACGCGCGTCTGTCTGCCTTCGGTCGCTGGGTCGCGTACACGGCCGCGCCCGACCGGGGCAACCCGGAGGTCGTGGTGCGCAGTACGACGGGTGCGCAGCGCGAGGTGATCGCACTCGCGACGGATCCCGTCTTCTCGCCGGACGGAGCCTGGCTCGCCGCGCGCACGGTGGCGTCGCTCGAGGCGCGGGAGACCGCCGAGGACGAGGATCGGCTCGACGACGGAGTCGTGCTCATGGCGCTCCCGAGCGGCACGCTGGAGCGTTGGGACGGAGTCCGGCGCTTCGCCTTTTCGCAGGACGGTCTCTGGCTCGCGGTCCATCACACCGCCGAGCCGGACGACGAGGACGCGGACGGTGGAGACGAGGGCGATACGGAGGCGGACGCGGAGGACGAGACGGGCACGGAACTCGTACTCCGCTCCCTCGCGTCGGGCGACGAGACGTCGATCCCGGACGTCACGGCATTCGCTTTCTCGTCCGACGGCACGCTCCTCGCCTACGCCCAGGGAGCATCCGACGACGCGCGCGACGGAGTTCGGGTCCGCGAGCTGGCATCGGGCGGGACCCGGGTGGCGGACGCCCGCGCCGACGCGGTCTACCGCAGCCTGACCTGGACCGACGAGGGATCCGACCTCGCCTTCTTCGCGGCCGGTCCCGACCCCGACGACGGGGGGCCGATACGCGGCTCGATCCACGTCTGGAGCGCGGACGGGACCGAGACCTGGGCCGACGAGGCCGCTCTGCCCGACTCGGGCATCATCCCCACCAACACGCAGATCGAGTGGAGCGAAGACGGCCGCCGCCTCTTCTTCACGTGGCGCCCGGTGCGACCCGACGAGCGAGAGGCGATGGCCGCGGCGGAGTCGACCGGGGATTCGGACGCTGATGGCGACGCGGACGCGCCCTTCGACGCCTACGACACCGAAGCGATTCTGGCCGATCGCGGGGTGGACGTATGGCACTGGCAGGACCCCCGGATCATGACCCAGCAGAAGGTGCTGTGGTCCCGCGAGAAGGACCGGACGTACCGCGCGGTGAGGCACCGCTCGGGCGACGCGGTGCTGCTCGGCGACCCGGAATTGCCGGACGTGGGCGTTCCCGGGACGGCCTCATCCGTCGCACTCGGCAGCTCGGATGCGCCGTATCGCATCGAAGCGATGTGGGAGGGGGGCGGCCGGCGAGACCTCGCCCTGGTCGATCTCGACAGCGGTGACCGCTCGCCTCTGGTCGAGGGTCTGGCCGGTCCCGCGGAGCTGTCGCCCGACGGTCGCTTCGTGGTCTGGTGGGACGCGGGACACTACCACCTGACCGACGTGGAGAGCGGACAGCGGCGCGTGCTCACGGACGGGCTCGGCGTCCCCTTCGCGGACGAGGACTGGGACTATCCGGACGCGGTGCCCGGCTACGGTATCGCCGGCTGGACGGCCGGAGACGAGGCCGTCCTCATCCATGACAAGTACGACGTCTGGGTGATGCCGACCGACGGCTCCAGCCCGTGGTCGCTGACGGACGGCGCGGGGAGAGCGGACCGACGGACCTTCCGGCTGCTGGACGTCGACGGGCCGATCGACCCCGACGAGCCTCTCCTGCTGAGCGCGTACCACGATCTGCGCAAGAACTTCGGGTTCTACCGTGCGGATCTCGATCGGGCCGGGGTCGAACGCCTGCTGGAGGAGGACAAGCGATTCGTATTCGTCGCCGCCGCCGACAGCACCGACCGGGTGCTCTTCACGAGAGAGGCCTACGATGAGTTCCCGGATCTCTGGGTGGCGGATCGGACGTTCTCCGAGCCGACGCGCATCAGCGACGTCAACCCGGGCCTGTTCGATCGCTTCGCCTGGGGCGACGCCGAGCTCCTCGAGTGGACCAGCCTCGACGGCACGCCGCTGCAGGGCGTAGTGATCAAGCCCGAGAACTACGAAGAGGGCCGGCGCTATCCGGTGCTCGTCTACTACTACCGCTTCTTCAGCCAGCGGCTGCACGAGTTCAACGATCCTTCGGTGAACCACCGCCCGAGCTTCCCCGTGTACGCCTCGGACGGCTACGTGGTCTTCCTTCCCGACGTGCGCTTCGAGGTCGGGCGGCCCGGGCTCGCCGCCACCAAGAGCGTCGTTCCGGGCGTGCAGCAGCTCATCGACGTCGGCATCGCCGACCCCGAGGCGATCGCCCTCCACGGCCACTCGTGGAGCGGCTACCAGACCGCGTTCATCGTCACGCAGACCGACATCTTCACCACGGCCATCGCGGGTGCTCCGGTCGCCAACATGACCAGCGCCTACTCCGGAATCCGTCTCGGTTCGGGGCTCGCACGCCAATTCCAGTACGAGCGCACCCAGAGCCGCATCGGGGGCTCACTCTGGGAATCCCTCGACGAATACATCGAGAACTCCCCGGTCTTCTTCGCGGACCGCATCGAGACGCCCATGCTGATCCTCCACGGGGACGTGGACGACGCCGTTCCGTGGGGGCAGTCCATCGAGCTGTTCCTCGCGATGCGACGACTCGGCAAGGAGAGTGTCTTCCTGCAGTACCGCGACGAGCCACACCATCCCCAGCGATACGCCAACAAGCTGGACTGGGCGACGAAGATGAAGGAGTGGGTCGACCACTACCTCAAGGGGACGCCGGCACCGCGCTGGATTTCCGAGGGCGTGCCCTATCAGGGGCGTTGAACGAGAGCGGCGCCGCCGACATCGTCGTGTCGGCGGCGCCGTGGAGCGCCTCGCTCGCTGACCCGGGCGGCCTCAGACGAACGGCTCGACGATCCAGGCTCCGAGGCTCAGGGCCCACGCGCTCCACGGGAGCGCGAGCAGCCACCGACCGATCTCCAGCGGCGACCATACGACGCCGATGACGGCCAGGACGGCGTACCAGATGACCGCTGCCCAGACGACCTCACGCACCATGCCCCCGTCGCGCTTCCGGCGCGCGGGGAGTGCGGGGCCCGTCGGGCGGCCG
>JAHHMJ010000046.1 GCA_018678395.1 Gemmatimonadota bacterium
GGTCCTGGGCATGGAGGGCTCGCATCGGCAGCAGGGCGAGCCCCGCGAAGACGAGCACGAAGAGGCGGCGGTACGAAACACTGGACTTCACGACTGCTCCTGGGAGGGCGGGCGACGTGAGCGAGAGAAGGTGAGGTCCGCTCCGAGATAGCGCCACCGGGCGCTCGCCCGAGCACACACCTCCGAGGTTGCGCCGACCCTGACTCCGGCGTCGAGTGGCCGCGCTCCCGGGCGCGGCCCATGTTCGCCTTCGTCCTGCCCGATCCCCGCTGCCGGAGGCCCATCGTGAGTCCCCAGACCCCCATGAATCGTCGCGGAGCCCTGAAGGCGCTTTCGGTCGGAGGTGCGGGTCTCGCTGCGTTCATGGTGCCCGCGGGCATTCTGCGCAGTGACGCGGTCGACGCGGCCGAAAGGGTCGGGCCGCAGGATCCCACTTCGGACGCGCTCCAGGCCACGAGTCGCGGTCTGCCGCGATTGAAGATCACGGACGTACGGGCGATTCCGATGACCGTGGGGCGAAATCACCTCACGGTCGTGAAGGTCTTCACCGACGAGCCCGGTCTCTACGGGGTCGGCTGCGGGACCCACTCCGAACGGCAGGCGCTCGTCGTCCAGACGATCGAGCAGTACATGAAGCCCGCTGTCGTCGGGCGCTATGCCGACGACATCAACGACATCTGGCAGATGGCCTGGATGGCTCCGTACTGGCGCGCGAGCGTGGACGCCAGCAACGCGATGAGCGCGATCGACGGAGCGCTCTGGGACATCCTCGGCAAGCGCGCGGGCGTGCCGGTCTACGAGCTGTTGGGCGGCAAGCTGCGGCCCGCCGTCCCGATGTTCACGAACGCGATGGGCCGCAGTCCGGACGAGATCGAGGACAACGTTCGGGCGGCGATGGAGGAGGGCTATCACTTCGTCCGCATCCGCCACTCCGGGAGCATGCCGCCCGCGAACGGCTGGACCGAGGTCGACGAGGAGGGTGCTCCGGTCTTCCCGATGCGGGGCCGTGAGGTCACTTACGTGAACGATCTCGTCGACACGTTCGCGCACCTGCGAGACACCGTCGGGTGGGACGTGGAGCTCTCGCACGACGTTCACGGCGCGCTGTCGCCGTCGTCGGCGCTGACCCTCGCCAAGGCCTGCGAGCCCTTCCGTCTGCAGTTCCTCGAGGACCTGTTCGCGCCCGAGGACGCGCACTGGTATGAGCACGCGCGCACCCAGAGCAGCACACCCATCGCGTACGGCGAGCTCATCGTGAACCAGAACGAGTGGGTGCCTCTCGCCGCCAACCGCTGGATCGACTACATCCGCTGCCACCTCTCGGCCATCGGCGGGCTGACGCCGGCGCGCAAGATTGCCGCCTGCTGCGAGTTCTTCAACGTGCGCACGTCGTGGCACGGCCCCGCCAACGTGTCACCGATCGGGCACGCCGTGAACATGCATCTCGACCTGGCTACATCGAACTTCGGGATAGCCGAAGGGGACCCCTTCTCGGACGAGCTCCGCGAGATCTTCCCGGGTGCGCCCGAGCGACGGGACGGCATGACGTTCCCGAACGACCAGCCGGGGCTCGGGATCGACATCGATGAAGCCGTGGCGGCGAACTATCCGCCGGAGGGTGGGCGGGACCGCGGGATGCGCTGCTACGATGGGTCGCCCTGCCACCCGTAGGACCGTTCGCCGAGGGGCAGGACCCGTGCCTGCGATGGTATGCTCACTAGATCACTCCGCGCGGCTGCGTGAGTCGGAGTCACGACTTCCGATCGCGGTGTTTGGGGTGGTACTTCAGCGTCCGCATCGCGGTCTTCCATTCCGCCACGTATTCGGCCTGTGCCACGGGGTCGCGCTTGCGCCGTTCGTACTCGGCTTCGGCCCTGAGCTTCCGGTAGCTGGCCAGCCGGCCCGGGTCGAGGCGGCCATGCTCCGCGGCGTCCACGACGGCGCACCCCGGCTCGGCAGTGTGTGAGCAGTCTCTGAAGCGGCAAGCCGCAGAGAGCCCGTCGATCTCGGGGAAGGTGTGCTCGAGGCCCTGGTCCAGATCGAGAACCTTGAACTCTCGCATCCCCGGCGTGTCCAGAAGCAGGGCGCCCCCGTGAATGGGGTAGAGCTGCCGGGTGGTCGTGGTGTGACGGCCCTTCCGGTCGCCCGCGCGCACGCCCCCGGTCTCGGTCAGATTCTGCTCGGCCAGGTGATTGATCAGTGTCGACTTGCCGACCCCCGAGGGTCCCACTAACGCGATGGTCTCTCCCAGCGCCAACGAGTCCCGGAGCTGCCGAATCGCCTCCTCGTCCTGAATACTGACGCTGTGGATAGGCACC
>JAHHMJ010000417.1 GCA_018678395.1 Gemmatimonadota bacterium
GTAGGGAGCCGAGAACGACTTCACGGAGGCAATCCCGATGGACCATTCGAACCCGACCGACGAGCCGCAGGAGCACGCCGGCGGAGAACATCACGACAGCGACGCTCACGAGCATGAGCGCCACGCCTCGCCTCTCTCCGAGATGACCCGTGAAGAGCGGTGCGAGTGGATCGTGAACGGCGCGTCCGCAGCCGCCGCAGCCGCAGCCGCCATCGCGCCGCTGCCCGGGTCGGACTCCGTCGCGATCATGCCCATCCAGGTGGCCATGGTGGCCGGTCTCGCGCGCGAATACGACATCGAGGTGTCGACCGCGCTCGTGAAATCGACGATCTACGCGTCGCTCGGCTCGATCACGGGCCGCGCCGGCGCGGGACTGCTGCTACGCTGGACGCCCTTCGCCGGCAACCTCGTCCGAGGCGGCGTGGCCGCGGGCGTCACCCAGACGATGGGACGGATGATCCTCGACCGGCTCGAGGCCGGGAAGGAATTGCCCTAGGCCTCAGCGCGGGTCGACCGCCCGGTAGGCGTCGATGACGGCCTGCTCGCCCCCGGCCCCCGGGCGCGAGTTTCCGTGCTCCATTCCCAGGATGCCGTCGAAGCCCTTGTCGCGAATGTGCTGGAAGACGCGCGCGTAGTTGATCTCACCGGTCGTGGGTTCGCGGCGGCCCGGATTGTCCCCGATCTGGAAGTAGGCGATCTCGTCCCACGCCGCGTCCAGGTTCGGGATCAGGTTGCCCTCGGTGATCTGCTGATGGTAGAGGTCGTCCAGGATCTTGCAGGCCGGACTGTCGACGGCTCGGCAGATCTGATAGGCCTGGGGGATTCCCTTCAGGAACAGCCCCGGGTGGTCCCGCGGGTTGAGCGGCTCGAGAACCATGACGAGCCCGTGCGGCTCGAGGATCTCGGCCGCGCGCCGGAGCGACTCCACCACGTGCGCGGTTTGGAAGTCGATGTGCTGCCGCAGATCGACGTGCCCGGGTACCACGGTCATCCAGGTGGCGTTCACCCTGCGCGCCACATCGACCGAGGCCCGGATCTCGGCGAGGAATTCCTCGCGCCTGGCCTCGTCGCCGCTGGCCAGGTTCGGCTCCCTCCAGTAGATGGTGTGGGCGACGAACACGCCCATGCGCATTCCCAGACGCTCCATCGCCCGGGCGATCCGCTCCTGATCGGCCACCGACCGGCCGGGCATGCCGTTGTCCTCCAGCGAGCGGAAACCGACGTCGGCCATGAACTCGAGCTGGCCGACCAGATCGTCGCCGCCCAGCGCTCGGAACATGCCGAAGTGGGGCGCGAAGTCGGCTGCGAAGGGTTCGCGACGCGCGGTGGCCCGGCGCGCCTCGGGCGCCGGAATGCCCCCTTCCGTCGCAGCGCGCGCCTCGGAGGCACCCGCGGTTCCAACCGTTCCGACCGCTGCGGCCGCGGCGGCCGACTTCTTCACGAATTCACGTCGCTCCATGTCCACTCCGTTCAGCGCCGCCCCCGCGGCCGGGAATCGACGTCGCATCTCTTCTCCATCCACCCGTCCGCCCGCAGGATGCCACCTACCGGGCCGGTCCGACAAGCGAAGCTGGCTTCGGGGCCGCCGTGGCGGCCGAGCGCCTCAGCCTCCGCCGCCGCCCAACGCCGGCAGCCGGGGGAACCCGGAGGTCTCCCAACCCGCGGCGCCCTCGGGCTCACGCGGACTCCATCGCACCGCGACGTCGCCGAGCTCGTCCACCAGTGGTCGACCCGCGTCCGGCGAGAGAAGGCTGAGCGCGGAGGCGAGGACGTCCGCGGTGATGGCTCCGGGTGCGACCACGGCGACCGTGGGCGCGTCGGGCACGCCCAGTCCGGTACGCGGGTCCACGATGTGCGAGTACCGGACCCCATCCACCTCCAGGTACTGGTAGCGGTCGCCCGACGTAGCCACCGCCACCCCCGCCAGCGCGTGGACCTCACCGCCCGGGAACTCGACCCGCCAGCCGTCCGTCCCCGGCGGGGCACGGCCCAGCGCCAGATCCCCGCCGGCGTCCACCAGCGCCACGTCGATCCCGCGGCCGCGGAGGGTGTCGAGCGCCGCAGCCGCGGCGAGGCCCTTGGCGATGCCCCCGAAGTCCAGCGACATGCCCGCCCGGGCGAGGCCCAGCCGGCCCGAGGCCGAATCGACGACGATGCCGTCGCTCCCCACCAGGGCTCGTGCCGCCTTCAGGCGGGCCGAGTCCGGGAGCTCTTCGCGCCGCATGGCCCAGCGCCAGAGGCGCGTCACCGGACCGACCGTGACGTCGAAGGCGCCGCCGGTGCGGCGCGCCCACACCCGGGCCGAGTCCAGCACCTGGGCCAGTTCGGGTGAGGGAGTGCGGAGCGTGCCGCTCCCGGCCTCGGAGGCCAGGGCCGCGATCTCGCTGTCGTCCCTGTAGTCGCTGAGCAGGGAGTCCACGCGGGCGACCGCTGCGAAGGCGGCGGTGGACGCCGCCCGCGCCGCAGCCGAATCGTCGGCATAGAGGACGATGCGCACCCCCGTGCCCAGGTGGGGCTCCTGGAATTCGAAGCGGGACCCGCCCTCGGGGGCCGAGCATGCGCCCGCGAACACCACCGCCGCGACCACAGGCAGCCCGCACCAACCCGCGCAGGACGGCTTCGCCGGCACCCCCCGCACCACCTCCGCCCCCACCGTCCGTCTCGCCC
>JAHHMJ010000670.1 GCA_018678395.1 Gemmatimonadota bacterium
CGGCCAGGCCCGCCATGACCCGAGCGCGCGCCTCCTCGGGGACGAGCGGTCGAGCCGGTCCCTTGAGGCGTGAGACCGAGGCGTCGGTGTTGAGGCCCACCACCAGCAGGTCGCCGAGCCCGCGGGCCGCCTCGAGGTAGGCCACGTGGCCCGGATGGATCAGATCGAAGCAGCCGTTTGTGAAGACGACCCGTTCGGCGCGCGGGCGTCCGCAGCGGGCTACCAGCGCCTCACGGGTGAGGATCTTCGCGGAGGAATCCACGGGCGCGCGATGCGGTGGGCGACGGCGAGGCTCGAAGGGCGGCTGCGGTCAGTGACCGTCGCCGTGCCCCCCGGCAGGCTGCGGAGCGGCGTGGTCCTCGTCGGTCGGCTTGAAGACGACCTTGAGCAGGGGAGGCGCGATGAAGGTCGTCACGATCACCATGATCAGGATCGCCGAGAAGGTCTCGGGCGACAGGATCCCGGCACGCCGTCCGATATCGGCGAAGATCAGGCCCACCTCGCCTCGCGGCACCATGCCCACACCGATGGCGGCGTGGTTGAGCTTGATCCGACCCCATCCGACCACGTAGCCGGACAGCACCTTGCCGATGAAAGCGATCCCGACCAGAAGCGCGCCGACGTACAACACCCCGGGATTGAAGTCCGGCCCGCCCGGGACGAAGAGGCCCACGTTCACCGCGGCTCCGACCGACACGAAGAAGATCGGCGTGAAGACGTCGGCCACCGGCTCGATGCGTTCGACGATGAGGTCGAACTGGTTGACCGAGCTCAGCACGATACCCGCGGCGAACGCACCGATGATCATCGCAGACCCGGCCTTGGCGGCGAGGGCCGCGAAGAGCAGCGCGAAGCAGAAGGCGCTCACCAGCAGAACCCCGCGCACCCGCATCCGGTCGATCAGACCGAAGAGCCGCGGCGCGACCAGGTTGCCCACGATGACGGCGGCCACGAGGAATCCGACCGCGATCACGAACGTGCGGGCGATCCCGAACATCGAGAGCGCGGCGCCCCCGGCCAGCGCGCTGACCACGGCGAGGATCACGAGACCGAGCACGTCGTCGATCACCGCCGCGCCGATGATGATCTTCGACTCGGCCCGGTGCATGAGCCTCAGGTCGGTCAGGACTCGAGCCGTGATTCCGACCGACGTCGCGGTCAGCGTCGCCCCGACGAACACCGCGATCATCCCGTGCGACACGCCGTCGAGCTGGGCGCCGATCGACGGATCCGCCCAGAACCAGTAGGCGAACCCGAGCGCGAACGGCAGCGCCACTCCGACGATCGCCACGAGCGCAGACTCCGTTCCGACCTGGAACATCTCCTTCAGGTCGGTCTCGAGCCCGATCTCGAAGAGCAGAATCGCCACACCCACTTCCGCCAACAGGTGGATGATGTCCGCGATCGGACCCTCGGCCGGCACCACGCCGAGCACACTCGCTCCCAGCACGAGCCCGGCGATGAGTTCACCGAGCACCGCGGGCTGCCCCACCCGTTCGGCCGCCTCGCCGAAGACCTTGGCGAAGATCAGGATCCCGATGATGACCAGGAAGAACGTCGCGGGGTCGGCCCCGTGCCCCCCCTCTTCGGCCTCGGTCGGTGTGGGCGCCACCGCGGGCGCCACGGGAGCCGCAGCTTCGTCGGCCGCATCCGTGGCGTCGACCGCGGGAGCATCGACCGCCCGAGCGTCGACCGGCGCCTCGACGGCGGCCGCGGGGACGGGCTCCGGCGTCGAGGCCGCACTGCCGTCGGGACCGGGAAACCAGAGCAGGCCCGCTACCGCCACGAGGGCGACGAGCTTCATGGGGTAGCTCAAGCCGAGGACACTCCGGGTCTTCGGGGTGGGCATCGCGCTACGCTCTCCTTCCGGCGGCGGACCGCCACGAGTCGGACCTCCGGCCCGACGATGTACGGGAGCGGTGACCGGGCGGGGTCACCAGTTCGATTGGGCGCCGTCGACGATCTGCTGGATCATCTGCTCGAGGGCTTCGGCCTTTCCGATGTCCTCCGTTTCACTCGCCTCCAGGTATTCACCCTGCGCACGAAGTCCACTGCTTCTCCACAGGACCGTGCGATCTCGCATGTTGAGGATCTCGACCGCGACGGTCAGCACGACCTGTCGCTGCAGCACCTCGGCGCCCCGACCCTGTGCCCCGGGCCGGTAATTCGGCGCGACGAGATCGTACGACGTGATCTCTCCGCGCACCACCACGTCGGCGACATCTTCACCCGCGAGCCGCAGTCCGAGGGAGCCCGGCAGCTGCCGGAGGAGGATGTCCTGGACGTCCTGGGTGAGCTCGAGCCGCGACGTCGAATTGTCGAACGGCAGAATCGCCATCGTCTGGACGCCGGTCAGGCCGGTACCGGCCTGAAAGCTGTAGCATCCGGGGGCCGCCAGAAGCAGCGCCCCGAAGATCAGCAGACGGACGCCGGGCGCCTTCACGGCCGCCAGATGTCGGACGGGAACGGCTCCGTCTGGGCGACCGTTTCCCGTGTGAGTCGCAGCTCCCGGACCTCGACCAGGTCCCGATACACGGCTTCGACGGGGATCTGGAGGTCGTCGCGCTCGATCCGGAGATGCTGCACGACGGTCCCCTGGCGGGACACTTCGACCTCGTCGATGCGTCCCTCGCTCAGGTGATAGACCGCTTCGTCCCCACCGGGCAGACCGTACCGGAGCAGCAGTCCGTCGCCGTCCCGCTCGGCCCCGAGCAGCGCGGTCCCCAGACCGGGCCGGAAGACCCCGAGCGTACTCCACAGGAGATTGGCCGGGGGCAGCACCTGCGGAGGGAGGTCGGCCGGGATGCGCAGGTCGTCGTCGACCAGCGCGGCACGCCCCGCCGGCTCGTTGTTGTCCAGGAAGAGATCGAGACGGGCCTTGTACGGGGGCTCCATACGCGCCGCGCCCCGCCCCGAAATGCGCACGCCCTGCTCCATCATGGACCACTCGAAGACCACCCGCAGCGGGACCTCGAGCTGTTCGGCAGCCTCGAGGCGGGTGGCCACCTGCTGGGCGTTCACCGGCGGCTCGATGACGACCACCTGGCGGGGCCCGCACGCCAGAACGGCGCCGGCGGCCGCGACGAGAAGCGCCTG
>JAHHMJ010000011.1 GCA_018678395.1 Gemmatimonadota bacterium
GAGGACCGCTCGACCCGGTGCGGCGCCCGCCGAGGGATTCGAGCGGGCGCCGCGCCGACGTGTACCGCGACGGCGGCTCCGGGGGTGGATTCCGGGGCCGCCGTTCGCTTTGGCCTCCGGCGCGCCACCCGTGGTATGTTGGGGAGATGATCCCCGTGCTCGAGGCGGTGCCCAACTTCAGCGAGGGTCGAGATCCCGGCTTTCTGCGGGAGGTCACCGTCGAGATGACCCGAGCAGGTGCCGAGGTGCTCGACGCCTCGTCGGACCCCGACCATCATCGCTCGGTGGTGACGCTGATCGGGGGCGTCGGGGAGATCGAGGATGCCCTGGTGGCCGGCGCCGAGGTTGCGCTCCGCGCGGTGGATCTACGCCGGCACCGGGGAGTCCACCCCCGAATCGGCGCCCTCGACGTCGCCCCGGTCGTGCCGCTCGCGGGAACCGGCATGGAGGTGGCTCGCGCGAGCGCCCATCGGGTCGCGGTCCGTGTGGCTGCACTCGGGATCCCGGTCTACCTCTATGCCGGGTCCACACCGGAGCACCGGTCGTTGGCCGATCTGCGCCGTGGCGGCTTCGAGTCCCTCGTCGACGGTTTCCCGACGGGGCGGAGTCCGGATTTCGACGCCGGTCGGACCTCGGCGCATCCGACCGCGGGGGTGACCTGCGTCGGTGCGCGTCCCCTTCTTCTCGCCTGGAATCTTCAGGTCGAGGGCATCTCGTTCGACGCTCTCTCCATGGTGGCTCGAGAGCTTCGCGAGTCGGGGGGCGGACTCCCCGGAGTGCGGGCTCTTGCGTTGCGCCTCGAGCGGGCCGGGACGCTGCAGTTGTCGATGAATCTGGAGGAGGTCGAGCGCCGAGACCCCGACGCGGTGTTCGAACGAGCGTCGACCGACGTCGCGGCTCGCGGAGGTCGGATCGTCGCGACCGAGGTCATCGGGCTGATCCCCGACGCCCTTGTGCTCCGCACCGGCGCCCGCAGATTACGTCTTTTGGGCGCCGATTCGCAGCGTCTCCTCTCGACCCGACTGGTGAGCCATCTCGCCCGTCGTGGATCGGGGGACCTGGACACGTTGGTCAACTGGGCGCGTGCGGCGTCCGCGGGTGCCCCTCCCGAGGTGCTCGCGGCTGCCGAGCGCCTACATCCTACTTCGCACATCTCACCGCCTCCGGTCGATCAAGCATGAGCCACATCGAAGCACTCAAGGAACAGGCCCGGCGCCACGAGCAGAAGGAGTCCTGGCGCTCGGCGCTCGACCTCTACGAGCGCGCCATCGATCGACTGGTTCAGGAGGACGCGCCGGACATCGGCCTCTACAACCGGGTCGGCGATCTCTACATCCGCGTCGGTGAGTACGACCCGGCGGTGAAGTCCTTCCAGCAGGCCATCGAGCTGTACGTCGATTCGGGGCTGCCGAACAACGCGATCGCGGTCTGCAAGAAGATTCTCCGCAACGTGCCGGACCGGGCGGAGGTCTTTCTCAGGATGGGGCAGATCCGTGCCGAGCAGGGTTTCATGGTCGATGCGCGCACGCACTTCCTGACCTACGCAGAGCGGATGCAAGCCGCCGGGCGGCTCGACGACGCGGTCCAGGCCCTGGTCGAGTTCGCGGATGCGGTGCCCGAGGACGTCGACATCCGGCTGTCGATCGCCGAGCACTTCGAGCATCGCGGTCACGAGGAAGAGGCTCTCGGTCAGCTCGCGGCCGGGTACGTCGCGGCTCGCGACGGGGGGATGACCGACAGGGTCGAGGAATTCGGCGAGCGCATCGCCGCGTTGCGGCCCGATGAGGATCTCGAAGAGCTCGTCCGTGCGTTCACGGCGCCCCTCGAGGGCGACGAAGAGCCCGAGTTGCTCACCATCGACGACGCCTGGGACTTCGGCGACGCCCAGCCGCTCGCCGAGGGGTCGGCCGAAGCCGCAGAGGCGGGCACCGCGCTGGAAGGGTTCGAGACCACGGCGCTCGAGGAAGCGCCGGAGGCCGCCGAGGTGGTCGGGGAGGCCGTGGAGGAGGCGCGTGCGGCCGAGCTCTTCGAAGACGCGGCCGACGCGATCCCGGACGAAGTGGTCGCGGAGGTCGACGAGGCGTTCCAGCGGGCCGAAGAGGGGTTCGAGGACATTGCGGAGGCCGACTCCGACGAGGCCCTCGTGGAGTTGGTGCGGGAAGGCGACTTCGCTTCGGAGGTGGTCGAGATCGACGACGAGGAGGACCTCGACGACGACGAGGACCTCGACGCCGAGCTCCCGTTCCTGCACGTACCGGACGGAGACGACGGCGCTCCGGCCCCGGTCGATGAGGAAGCGGCCTGGACGGCCGACGACGACGAACCGACTTCGGTCGAGGAGTCCGGCGACACGCCGCTGCACGAACCCTGGACGGAGACGCAACCCCCGGCGGCACCCGTTCCCGAGATCGCCGACGAGCCCGAGCCCGCACCCGCCGCCTCCGCTCCCACCGACGCCGTTCCAGCCGACCTGGATCCGCCGGTGCTACCGGTGGACGCGGCGCCCAGCGTTCTCGATCTGCGGCAGCGGGCGGTCGAGGAGGCGATTCGCTCCGGCGACGAGGGCGCCCTGGTCGGGGCTTACGTCGACCTGGCCGAGGCGTTGCGAGACAGCGGCGCCGAGGGACGAGCGCAGGCCATCCTGCGCCAGGCACTCCACCTCGCCCCGAACGATGCGCGCGCACAGGCGGCGCTGGCGGAGCTGGAGCCCGGGGAACGGCCCGTCACCGAGGTCGCATCCAGCGAGGATTACGTGGATCTCGGGGCGCTGATCCTCGGCGACGACGACGAGAAGACCACGCGCTTCGTCGTCGCTTACGAGGAGCCGTCCGGGGACGAGCAGGCGGATTTCATGAAGATGCTCTCCCAGTTCAAGGCGAAGGTCGCCGAGAACGTCGACGCCAGCGATGTGAGGGCACACCACGATCTCGGCACCGCCTACAAGGAGATGGGGCTGCTCGACGAAGCCGTGGAGGAGTTTCAGGCGGCGCTGCGGGCTTCGGCCGACCACCTCCCCACCTACGAGATGCTGGGGCAGACATTCCTGGAGAGGGGCGCTCCCGAAGCCGCCGTTCGTGTGCTCTCCCGGGCGCTCGAGGCGCGGTACGATGTCGAGGACGAACTGCTCGGGATCTACTATTTCCTCGGCGTATCCCACGAGGAATGTGGGAACTTGGGCGAGGCCCGGGAGTTCTACGAACGCGTATTTTCCCTCGATATCAACTTCGCCGACGTCACCGAGCGTCTGCGGGAACTCCGCGGATGAATCGGCGTCTTCGAGCGCTTTCGACCCACCCCACGTGACCACCCACTCGGACGCCGCCGCCGGCTCGCTCGTCGGTCCACTGACGCTCGACGCCCTTCAGGGGCCCGTCGAGAACGGGCTCGACCGCGTCCTCGACGAGATTCGCAGGATCGTCGTCTCCGACTTCGGGATGATCGAGGAGGTGAACGACTACCTCCTCATGGTGCGGGGCAAGCTCTTCCGTCCCACGCTCACCCTCCTCTCGAACCATGTGGGCGATCGTTCCGACCCGCGGGCCGTCACGCTCGCTGCGGTCGTCGAGCTCGTCCACCTCGCGACGCTGGTCCACGACGATGCCGTCGACCACTCCGTATTGCGGCGCGGGCAACCCACCGTGAACGCGCTCTGGACCCACCAGGTCGCGATCATCATGGGGGACTATCTCTACTCGCGGGCGGTGATCGAATTGGCCCGCCTGGGCATCATGGACGCGGTTCGCATCATGGGGACCGCGGCGAATGAGATGAGCGTCGGTGAAATGCGTCAGCTGACGTCGTATGATGCGCTCGAATTCTCGGAGTGCGATTACGACCGTCTGATCGCGGCGAAGACAGCGTCGCTGATGGCGGCGGCCTGTGAACTGGGCGCCCTGGTGGGTGAGCCGTCCTTCCGGGCCCCCCTTCGGCGCTTCGGACACAACCTCGGCATGGCCTTCCAGATCGCCGACGACCTGCTCGACTACACGGGTACCGAGGCCGAGACCGGGAAGCCTACCGGGCACGACCTCCGAGAGCGCAAGGTGACCCTCCCGCTCGTTGCGACCCTGCGCGAGGCTTCGCCGGCCGAACTCGTTGCGATTCGGAAGCTCTTCGACGGAGAGCGTGAGCCGGACGACGACGAGATCGGTCGCGTGGTCGGCATCGTCCGTGAGCGGGGCGGTCTCGACTACGCGCGGCGCAGGGCGATGGACTTCGCCGAAGCGGCCGAGGAAGCCCTCGCCGAGGTCGCCGGAGGAGAGGCTCGGCAGAGCTTGTTGTCCTGTGTGGTGTATGCGACGCAACGGAGTCGTTGATCGGTGCTGCCCGAGCAACGTCGCCGGAACGCGAACCGCCTGGTCTGGACGCTGATCCTCGGGTTCTTTCTCGGGGGCCTCTTCACGCAGCTGGCGGAGATGTTCCTGCCCGACAGCGCTGCGCGTACCTTTCTGACGACGGCGGTCTCGGCATCGGTCGGCCCGTTCTCCCTGGATCTCGTGGCCCTCGCCTTCACCCTGGGCCCGGTGTCGGTTTATCTGAACGTCCTCACACTCGTCGGCATCTTCATCGTCGCGCTCGTCGCGCGGTCGTGGATCTAACCGGCAGGAGACGAAGCACAATGGGTATCGGCGGACTGGGAATGTGGGAGATCCTCCTGATCTTCCTGATGGTGTTGCTGCTGTTCGGCGCCAAGCGATTGCCGGAGATCGGCTCCTCCCTCGGGAAGGGGATCCGGGAGTTCAAGAGCTCCATTCGGGATATCGAGAAGGAGATCAAGCTGCCGGAGGAGCGTAAGGGACTGCACTCCCCTCCCGCCTCCGGTCCGGGATCGCGCTCCGCGATGTCGGAGGAAGCCGTCTCGCGTGAGGACGAGGGTCAGCCGCGCCGTCTGAGCACGGACGGCTGACGGGGCCGTCGCCGGGCGCCGGCTGTCGGCGGTCACGGTTGATCGGTTTCGGCTCCGCCGTGTCCCCCTCGAACCGCAAGGGAAGGGGGCAGGAAGCAACGAGAGGG
>JAHHMJ010000475.1 GCA_018678395.1 Gemmatimonadota bacterium
CTTACAAGCATACTGATGCAGGGGTTGTCGGGTGTGATCCGCTTCGTCCGCGATAAGGAGAAACCGTGCGGCTGCGTGTCTGCCTCCTGTGCGCGACCTGTCTGATTTCAGCGGGGTCGCTCGGGGCGCAGGATGTGGAACGCGTGGGAGTCGCCTTTTCACTCCCCGGTGGGAGTAGCTACGCCGCGTATCAGGGCGGCGTGGTCACCGCCGTACTCTCGTTCATGCGAGCCTCCAACGCCGGTGGGCTCGACGCCCTCTATCGTGCCGAGGGACGGGTTCCGCGTCGCTACGATCTGGAAGCCGCGGTCGGTTCATCGGCCGGTGGGGCCAACGCCCTGCTCGCCGCGATCGGATGGTGCATGGAGGAGATCCCTGCGCCGGCGCGGTCGCCTCACTGGGAGGCCTGGGTTCCGGTCGGCCTGAGCCAGCTGGCACCCGGAGCGGACGAGGCCAGTGGGGGCGCGTTCAGTCGGCGCTTTCTCCGAGAGGTGTACGCCGACACGATGCGGAACGCCGTGGACCGGGCGACGGCCTGCTCGGACGAGGTCCGAATCGGATTCGCGCTCACGCGCCAGGACCCCGACACCCTGTCGATCATGGGTGCGATCGCGGTGCCCACACAGAAGGTGGCCACGGCTCTGAAGCTCTCCCCGCGGGGCGCGATCTCCCCTCTGGACATCTCGGGCTATCCGGAGGTCGGCAAGACGATTCTCCTCGCCGATTCGGGCGTGAGCGCGGCGATGAGGGCGATCTACGCCACGAGCGCCTTTCCCGCGGCGTTCGCGCCCGTCGCACTCCAGTATGCCGGCGATGCGGGTGCGGCGCCGGTCGAGGACTGGTTCTACGACGGGGGTGTGTTCGACGACAATCCGCTCTGGCTCCTGAGGAGCATGATCGAGGCCCGGCCGCCCGACGGGGACCGTGTCCACGTCGTGTACGTCGATCCGAGCCGCCGCGCGGCCGCGACCGAGGGCTCGGACACCGATTCCGTCTATTTCGGCGTCGATCAGATCCGCCACATGGTGAGGACCGCCGTGCCGACGGCTCGCAGGAGCGAGCTTTCCGCTCTGGCGCGGCTCCCGTCCGGCGCGGTCGAAATGGTCCCGTCCCTGACGACTCGATACCCGGCGGTGTTCGGGAGCACCCTCTCGAACTTCGGAGCGTTTCTGTCACGCTCCTTCCGCGAGTACGATTTCGTCGCGGGCTACTACGACGGCCTCCGTTTCGCCGCGCAGGCTCTCGCGTGCCCGCCGGGTGCGGTCTTCTCCTGCGACGATGAGCCGATGGATTCGTCTCACCGGCTCGTGTCCGAGCTTCCGTTGGAGGACCCGGCCCTTCAGTCGGCCTTCGTCGCGTTGGCGGACTGCATGGCGAGCACCCCGCCGGACCCCGTCGAACGGTGCGGCGACTCCGGCGTGGGTGAGACCGACATTCGGAGCAGGCTTCTTCACGCCTACGTCGATGTCGCGCCCGAGATCGACGCCGCTCACCGCGCGGACGCAGTGGAGTGCACGGGCGCCTCTTCGATGATGTGCAGGTCGGGCTTGCCCGAGGTGTTCCGGGCGTTGCGTTCCACCGAGGGCCTGATCGGCGCCATCAGACAGGAGGCCGAGCCCTGCGTCTGGGACCCGAACGTCAGCGACTGGGAGTCCGATGCATGCCCCAATCGCGGCTTCGTCGAGCGAGACCTGCTCGATTGGATCGAGTCCCCGGGATTGACCTTCGTGAGGACCGCCGACGCGTTGATCATCCGACTGATGGCGGCGTCCGGCCGCGCGGCCGATTGCGGATCGAGTTGTGCCTCTGAAGTCGAGGGGACATCGGCGTCGAGCCTTCTCGGCGCGTTCTGGTGGTACCACAGGCAATCGGCGCCGGAAGCCGCGAGTTCGACCAACATGGGGAACGCCCCCGGTTGGCGATGGTGGTGGCGGTTCTGGCTCCCGTTACGGATCAACGTCACGACCGCGTTCGGGTCCGGCGGGAACGGATCGTCGAGCGTCGGAGTCGAGTGGCGGATCCTCTCGCGAGGCTTCGGCTTCGACTACGACCGGTGGGTGCGGCCTACGCTGTCGATCGCCTACGACACCGATGGCGAGTGGCCCAGGTCGATACGTGGGGGCGCGAGGTACGCCCTGAGTCTGCGCCTGAATCCGAATCCGATCGTCTGGCTCGAGGGGGGCTGCTATGGGGCTCTGTTCTCCGGAGACGGGACCCCCTGCACGTCCGGCCCCGCATTCGTTCGGGCGGACATCGCGGGACTCATCTCGGTCGGGGCCCAGTACGCACGGCCTCCGACGGGAGATACGGGGTTCTTCGACCGCGTGTCGATGACGTTCGGTCTGTCCGACTTCCACGGACTGCTCTACCTCATCTCGGTGATCCGCTAGGCGGGCGCCGTCGGCCCGCCGCCGTCGTCAGAACCGCGCTCTCAAGAGCGTGAGTCCGAGCGTAGTCCGCCATCGCACCCCGCCGTCTCGCTCCACCGGGAGGCGTCGGAAGGAGGGTAGGGGAGTCCCGACTGCGAGCCCCTCTCTCGCCACGTCGAACTCCAGCAGCGCGCCCGCGGCCGGGCCGACATCGCCCGCGCTATCGACCCCGTCGCGGTCCCGCGAGGCGGCCACGCCCACGCCCAGCCCGACGAGGCTGGTCGCCAGCGGAATCCCCACGAACGCTTTGTCGTCGTCGACCTCGGCGAGCAGGTTGATGCCGAGGCCCGCGACCCCGCCCAGCAGCCCTCCGATGCTGACCAGCCGCCAGCGGTTGCGGCTCCACCCGAGCGAGGGGGCCGCAATCGCCGCGCCAGCCAGCCCCGCGTCGCCACCGACCAGGGTCGCGGCCAGGAGGTCGTCGTCTTCCAGATCGGCGATGATGCCCGTCGCCACCCCGAACCAGCTGCCCCACAAGGCGCCGAAGTTCGCCGCGGTCGCCTGGGCATCGGTGATCGAGCCCCGGCTCAACAGCGCCCCGGCGGTGATACCGACCGCGCCGCCGACGATCATCGCGGCGAAGGTCTCCTCGTCGGTGTTACCCCCGTAGTCGCACGGCACGTTTGGGATGCAATCCGCGGCATCGCCCTCACCGATGTCGAACACCTCGCGCCAGCCGAATCCCTGCCAAGTGCCCCAGGTGCCGCCCCACGTGATCGCTCGCGCCTGTCCGATGGTGAGGTTGGTGCGTTTGGCCACGGTGCGACTGGTGAAGAAGCCCGCGGGGGCGCCAACCAGGAGTCCCAGGCCGTAGGGCTCGGGCTCGTCCGCGCCGAAGGCCCCGGGCACCGCCACCCCCAGCCACGCACCGAACAGCGTGCCCCACACCTGCAGCTCGGTGGATCCGTCGGACGCGTCGCGCCGTTCCAGCAGCCCGAGCGCGGCCCGGGCCTCCACGGCGGCGGGCGCATCGGGAAAGCGGCGCAGGATCAGGCGGTAGAGTGCCTCGGCCACGGCGCTGCGGCCCTCGGCCTCGAAGGTGCTCGCGGCTTCGAGAAGGACGGCTGCCGAATCGGCCGGACTCACGCGCGCAACCTGCGCCGGAGCCGGAGCCGGCGACAGCGTGAAAGCCAGAAGCGCGAACGCCAGAAGCGCGAACGCCAGGGGTGCGGACGTCGCGGCGAGCAAGCCCGCCCGCGCTCTCATCCCTCCCCCGGCACGACCAGCACCGAGCAGGGCGCGCTCTGGGCGAGCCCCATCGCGACGCTGCCGATCAGGGCGCGGCGGAAGCCCCCATGACCGTGGGTGCCGAGCACGAGCACCTCGTACCCGTCGTCGACCAGGACCGGCAGCAGTACGTCCAGGGGATCCCGACCCCACTCGACGCGGGGCTGGATCCGGCCCTCGGGAAGTCCCAGCGCCTCGCTGAGCGTGCGGGTCTCGTCGATGGCCTCGGTCAGGGTGCGCTCCTCATAGGTGACGTCGAGCACGCGTAGCGTTTCGTCCCCCACGTGGATGAGGTGCACCTTGGCCTCATCGGTCGTGGGCAGCGCCCGGACACCGGCGATGTGCGCGCGCCGGGAGCGCGGCGAGAAGTCCGTGAGCAACGCCAGCGAACCGAAGGGCACGGTGGGCTCGCCGCGGAGCACCAGGACGGGAACCGGGGACGTCCTCAGCAGGCGGTCGGCGGTGGAGCCGATGCGGTGTCCCTTGCCCTCCCGCGCCGTCGATCCCGCCACGATGAGGTCCGCGCCCCGCGTCTCCACGGCCTGGAGGATGGCCCGGTCGGCGGGCTCGTCGAGGGCGAGGATGGGCTCGGTGACCTCGATCCCGGCGTCGGCGAGCTCACGAACCTGGAGGTTCAGCGCCGATTCGGCCTCCTCACGCGCACGGTTCCAGAGGTCCTGGCGTGCGGGCCCGGTAAGACCGCGACCCAGCCGGGGCTCGAGGGCGTGAACGAGCGTGATCGCGGCCGGGGTGGCCCGGGCGAGGTCTCCTGCCACGCCGAGCAGGGTGCGTGAGCGGGCCTGCAAGTCCGTGGCGAAGACGACCTGCATCCGAGCGTCGAGTGTGGACGTCATGACACGCTCCTGGATGGAGGATGGCTCTATCCTGAAGATCGCGGCGCGCCGGGTGAGAGCACAGTCCGAACCGGGGGGGCCGTGAGATCTACGCCACCCTGCGGCCCGTCCCGGTGTACGGAATCCATCGGAGCGACCGTCCACCCGATTCTCACGGGAATGCCTTCCATGCCGTCGACCGTTCGGGGGAGCCTGCGCGCGGGGGACTGCGCGCGATGACCGTCATGCGGCAGCGGGATGCCGGCGTGATCCGAAGACCGCCCGATGAGGTGTGGCCGTGGATCACGGAGCCGGAACGCATCGCACGCTGGAATCCGAAGCTGGAGCGGGCGGGGGCTCCGTCGTCCGGGCGAGTTCAGGTGGGAAGCTCGTGGGGAGCCCGGTACCGCATGGGCCGCCGCGCGGTGGAGGTCCAGGCCGTGGTGGAGACGTGGGAGCCTCCGCGGGAGTTCACGCTGCGCTACCGGTGGGGCGCCGAGGCATACGCGCTCGAACACTGCCTGCTCGAGCCGGTGGCCGACGGGACCCGGCTGACAAGGGTGGTCGAGATCCGCGATCCCCGCATCCCGCTGCCGTTCCGACTGCTGGCCGGCTTTCTCATGCGCTTCGGACGCCCTCCCGGCGCCGCGGACGGCGACTCTCGCCCCGGCGAGTCGTCGGTCGACACCATCCGAAGGCTCGTGGAGGGCGGACCCACCCGTACGAGTCGTCGAGCTCCGAGATCATGACGTTGCCGGCCAGCGGTCCTTGCCCCTCCGACCCCCGCCCCCTCACTTCCCCGAATCAGGCGCAGCACGTCGCTGCGCCGCGCGGGAAGCCCCGAATCGCAGCACGCACGGCTTCGGAGTCGTCTGCGCCCCCCGACCGCCGACGAGGTCTCCGACGTGCCCGACTCCGCCCCCGCACGCGTAGCCGCGATTCAGGCCGCCCCCGTCTTTCTCGATCTCGACGCGACCGTCGACAAGGCGTGCCGGCTTCTCGAAGAGGCGGCCGCGGGCGGTGCGACGCTCGCCGCCTTCCCCGAGGCGTTCCTGCCGGGGTACCCGGTGTGGGTCTGGTTCATCCCCTCCGGGCACACGCATCCGCTGCGCGAGCTGTACACGGCGCTGCACGGCAACGCGGTCTCGATCCCCGGACCCGCCATCGACCGCATTCGCGAGGCGGCGGGGGACCTGAGCATCGCCGTGGCGATGGGCGTCAACGAGCGCAACTCCGAGGCGAGTGACTCGACGCTCTACAACACCCTCGTCTACATCGGACCGGACGGCCGCCTGCTGGGCCGCCATCGCAAGTTCGTGCCGACCGCGGGCGAGCGCCTGGTATGGGGCCAGGGCGACGGCAGCGATCTCGAGGTCTACGACCTGCCGTTCGGCAAGCTCGGGGGACTGCTCTGCTGGGAGAACTACATGCCGCTCGCGCGCTACACGCTGAGCGCGTGGGGTGAGCAGATCCACGTCGCGCCGACCTGGGACCGCGGAGAGCCGTGGATCTCGACGATGCGACACGTGGCGAAGGAGAGCCGGGCCTTCGTGCTCGGGGTGTGCCAGGCCTTCCACATCGACGACGTCCCGGACGACCTGGCCTTCAAGGCGAAGTACCTCGGCGGCATCGACGGTTGGATCAACCCGGGCCTCAGCGTGATCTGCGACCCCGACGGCAAGAGCGTGGCGGGCCCGCTCGAGGCCGAGGAGGGCATCCTCTACGCCGACATCGAGCCCCATCAGCTGGTCGGTCCGCGCTGGCAGCTCGACTCGGCCGGACACTACGCCCGACCGGACGTGTTCGAGCTGAAATTCCACCGGCGCCCGTCGCCGTTCATTCAGGTGATCGAGAAGGGCGACGACGCTCCGGAAGAGCCGGAGTCGGTGTAGCGGGGCGCGTCGGCCT
>JAHHMJ010000516.1 GCA_018678395.1 Gemmatimonadota bacterium
CGCCTCCGCTCGCGGCCGGGCGGGGCGCACGGGCGTCGAGGCCGGACGGCGGAAGTCGTGGTTGATGACCTGCCGCTCTCCATCGCCGGAATCGAACCCGGTCGCAATCACGGTAACCCGGACCTGACCTTCGAGTTCGGGATCGTGCACCGCACCGAAGATGATCTCCGCCTCGTCTCCGGCCTCTTCCTGAATGATAGTCGAAATCTGGGTGACCTCGTCAATGGCGAGGTCCATGCCTCCGGTGATGTTGATGAGCACCCCCTTGGCCCCGGCGATCGACACGTTGTCGAGCAGCGGCGAGGAGATGGCCTCCTGCGCAGCCTCCTGCGCCCGGTTGTCGCCCTCACCGAAGCCGGACCCCATCAGCGCCGGTCCCCTACAGGACATGATCGTCCGAACGTCGGCGAAATCCACGTTCACCTCACCGCTGACCCGGATCAGATCACTGATGCCCTGGGTCGCGTGCAGCAGCACTTCGTCGGCCTTCTTGAGAGCGTCCTTGAACGTCGTTCCCTTCGGAACCACCGCCAGCAGCCGGTCGTTCGGAACCACGATGACCGTGTCCACCGCACGCTTGAGCTCGGCGAGGCCCTGCTCGGCCTGCCGCAGTCGCTTCTTGCCCTCGAAGGCGAAGGGACGCGTCACGATCCCGATGGTGAGCGCACCCATCTCGCGGGCGATCTCGGCCACGATCGGTGCGGCACCGGTCCCCGTCCCCCCGCCCATGCCGGCGGTGATGAAGACCAGATCGGCACCGTCGAGCGCCTTGCGCACGTCGTCCTGGCTCTCGTGGACCGCCTGACGGCCGATCTCGGGACGCGCCCCGGCTCCGAGCCCTCGGGTGAGCTTCTTGCCGATCTGCATCGTGACCTGGGCGAGCGAGCCCTTGAGGGCCTGCGCGTCGGTGTTCATCGAGATGAACTCGACGCCACCCAGCTCCTCGTCGACCATGCGGTTCACGGCGTTGCCGCCGGCGCCGCCGACGCCCACGACCTTCATCTGTGCGTTCTGTACCGGGGTCTCTTCGAACTCGAAGATCATCATTCTCTGGCTCCTGCGTCGGTGTCGGGGTGGTTCGTTTCAGTGGTGGCGGGATCCCGCGGGGGACTTCGCAATCGAATGAACGGCGGGTCCGGACCGGCTCGCGGCCACCCCGGCATCGCACGGTAGGCGAACATCAGAAGAACTCCCGAAGCCACGCTCCGACTCGGGAGACGACGGCCGACGCGACGGTGGTCGCACCCTCTCCCGTCTCGTGGAAGCGCTCGCAGCCCCACAGCGCGAGCCCCACGGCCGTCGACAACCGCGGCCGCCCCACGCTGTCGGCGAGTCCGCCCAGGCCCTCACCCGGCACCCCGAGGCGCACGGGCGCCGCGAAGACCTCCTGCGCGAGCTCGATGAGGCCGGGCAGCGCCGCCGCTCCGCCGGTGAGCACGACACCGGCGCCGAGCTTGTCGGCGAGGTCGTGGCGGTCGAGCTCCCGCTGGACCAGCCCGAAGAGCTCGTCGAGGCGCTGCTCCGCGATGTGGGCGATCAGCTCGCGGGCCACGTGGCGCACCTGCCCCGGGGCCGGCCCGGGGACCTCGACGGTCTCGTGCGGGTCGACGAAACGCCCGGAGGCCGCGCCCCAGGTCTCCAGGGCGCGGCGCGCCTCGGCGAACGGAATCGACAGGCCCTTCACGAGATCGGTGGTCACCACGGTGCCGGCCACGGGGATGACGCCGACGTGGCGCAGCTTGCCCTCGTAGTAGACGGCCATCTCGGTGGTGGAGGCGCCGATCTCGACCATCGCGGCCCCGACCTCCTTCTCGTCTTCGGTCAGGACGGCGCGAGCGGTCGCCAGCGGCTCGAGCACGAGCTCCTGAACGGCATAGCCGGCGCGGGTCACCGCCTTGCGGAGGTTCCCGGCCGCGGTCGCCGAGCAGCTCACGAGGTGCACCTCGGCTTCGAGCCGGGTGCCGTTCATGCCGACCGGATCCTTGATGCCCCGCTGGTGGTCGACGACGTACTCGACCGGGATCGCGTGCAGGAGCTCTCGGTCCGGGCCGAGCGCCACCGCGCGGGCGACTTCGTGGACGCGGTTGACGTCCCCGGGCGTGACCTCGTCGTCGTGCACGGCCACCACGCCCATCGACGGCCACGCCTCGATGTGGCCGCCCGAGAGCCCGGCGTAGACCCGGTCCACCGAGACCCCCGCCATCAGCTCCGCCTCCTGGAGTGCCCCGCGGATGGACTCCGTGGTCTCCTCGAGGTGGGTGACTCGCTCACCCCGGATCCCCGCCGTGCGGGTCTGGCCCACGCCGAGCACGCGCAGTCCCGACGCCCGCCCGGGTTCGTCCGGGAGTTCGCCGATGACGGCACAGGTCTTGGTGGTGCCGAGGTCGAGTCCTGCGATCAGGTTCGTTCGCATCGTCGTCGGTCAGTCGGAGCCGTAGCCCACCACGACCTGATCCGCCCAACGCAGGTCGAGGTACGAGGGAGTGGCGATCGAATCCCCGGCCAGCGCCTGGGTCAGCACGTCGAGTCCTTCGTCGACGAGCCCGGGATCGATCGGAAGACGCATCAGGACCTCGAGCCCGGGGGACGAGCCCCAGAGCGCCGTCACGGTCCCGTCCGGCTCTTCACGCAGTTCGGAGAGTCGCCCGTGGAAGTGAGGGTTCTCGCCCAGCCGCACGACTGCCTGGATGAGGTCCTGCAGGCGTCCCGGTGAAGGGACCTCGCCGCTCGAGCCCGCCTCGTCGAGCCGCACGACCGGCAGATCGAGAATCACCATGGTGGGATCGAGGGGAAGCAGGCGCCCCTCGGCGTCGACGAGCTCGAGGACGGGAGTCGCGACGAAGGCGACCGGCTCCCTCTCTTCGACCTTCACCACCAGCGTCGAGGGCCAGCGCGTGCGGATACGGGCCCGGCGAACCATGGGGTGGGCGGCCACCGCGGCCTCCCAGCTCGTCGCGTCGTGCCACACGTTGGCGGTGTCGGGGATCGCGGCCCGCGCGAGGATCTCGCGATCGTCGACGAGGTCGGTGCCTTCCACCCGGACCGTCGACACGTCGAAGAGCGGGACCTGAGCCAACCAGCCGGGGGCGGCCCGCACGACTCGAACTCCGAAAGCCAGCAGTCCGGCGGCGGCCAGAGTGACGAGCGCAGCGCCCATCCAACGCTTTCGACTACGCATGGATTCCCGCCTCCAGCAGGGCGAGCAGGGTCGGTCCGGTCGACTCGATCGAGCCGGCGCCCATCGTGACCACGACGTCGCCCGGCCGCAGGTCGCCGGCCACCCGGCCCGGCAGCCGATCCAGGGCGGGCTCGTAGGCCACGTCGGCCCCAGCCCTCGCGGCGGCCTCGACGACGAGCGCGCCATCGACGCCCTCGATGGGATCCTCTCGAGCGGGGAAGACATCGGTCACCCACACGCGGTCGGCCGCTGCGAGCGCCACCCCGAATTCCGTAGCGAAATCGCGGGTCCGCGAGTACAGGTGGGGCTGGAAGACCGCGACGACCCGCCGTGTGGGGTGGGCTCGCCGGACTGCTTCCAGGGTCACCCGGATCTCGGTGGGATGGTGGGCGTAGTCGTCGATCACCTCGACGTCCGCGGCCGCCCCCAGCGCCTCGAACCGGCGGCCCACGCCCCGGAACGCCTGCCACCCGGTCCGGATGGCGTCCCAGTCCGCGCCCAGCGACCGGGCCACGGCCGCGGCCGCCAACGCATTGCGGAGGGTGTGGTCGCCCGGAACAGGCAGGCGACCGGCGCCGCGGTCGACCCCGTGTTCGACGATGCGGAAACGTGACCCTCCCGCCTCGTGGACCACGTCGACGGCGCGGAGCTGGGTCCCCGCGGACAGCCCGTAGGTGGGGCCGGCGCCGGGGAGTTCGGCCAGCAGGGCGGCCGATCCCGGATCGTCCGCACAGACGATGCAGGTCCCGCCGGGGCGCAGGCGTGCCAGGAAGTCGCGGAAGGCGCCGCGCACGCCCTCGACGTCGCCGTAGATGTCCAGGTGGTCTGCCTCGAGGTTCGTGACCACGGCGACGTCGGGCGTCAGGGTGTGGAAAGAGCGGTCGAATTCGTCGGCCTCGACCACGTAGAGGGCGTCCGACCCCCGCCGCAGGTTTCCGCCCCAGGCCGGGACGCTTCCCCCCACGAACCCCGTCGGATCGAGGCCCGCCGCCACCAGCACTTCGACCGTGAGAGCGGTCGTCGTCGTCTTTCCGTGCGTGCCCGCGATCGCGACGACGCGGCCACCGGCCACGAGTGCCC
>JAHHMJ010000597.1 GCA_018678395.1 Gemmatimonadota bacterium
CGTCCGCCGTCGTGCCGCTCGAGGCGAGCATCCACAGCTCCGGAACGTCCGTCCCGCGGGGCGTGGCCCTCACCCGCGCGAACGGATGAGCCTCGTCGAAGCTCTCACCGAGCCACCCGGCCAGGTCCTCGAGCTGCTGAGGGAAGCGCGCCACGGGAATGCCCTGTCGCCCGTACCGGAGCGCTTGCGCCGCCTTTCCCGTCCCGGCCGGCGCACGGCCCAGGCCGAGATCGATCCGCCCCGGAAACAGCGTCTCCAACATGCGAAACTGCTCTGCCACCTTGTAGGGCGAATAGTGAGGGAGCATCACGCCACCCGACCCCACCCGGATCCGTTCGGTGACCGAGGCGACGCGGGGGATGAGCACCTCGGGTGCGGAGCCCGCGAACGAGTTCGTGCTATGGTGCTCAGCGAGCCAGTAGCGGGAGAAGCCGAGCCGGTCGGCGAGGCGGGCGAGCTCGAGGGTCGAGGTCACGGCCGTCCGAGCGTCGCTCCCGTTCGGCACGGGAGACTGATCGACGATACCGAGCTTCAGTCGAGGCATGATGTAAGCGGAAGTTCTCGAGGTGCGAAGATGGCGCATCAGTTACCCGAGAAGCCTCGGGTCCTGGCGGAGCTTCCCGTTCGGGGCTTGAGAGCGGAAGGCGCGGGGAGCATACTCGTGGATGGACTTCGACCACACCGTACCGGCCCCGGATAGCCCCGCCACCCCCGCGGACGATCAGACCTCGAAGACGGAGGGCGCCCCCCGTCTCGAAGAGAAATTCGCCCGAGAGCGGGAGCTCGTTCCCTATCAGGTCGAACTGCTGAAGTTGCAGGCGCATCTGGAACGCCACAACAAGAGGATGATCGTCCTCTTCGAGGGTCGCGACGCGGCCGGCAAGGGGGGCACCATTCGCCGCGTCACGCGCTACATGAACGTGAAGCACTATCGCGTCGTGGCACTCGGCAAGCCGACTCAGGAACAGCGCAGCCAGTGGTACCTGCAGAGGTACGTCACCCAGTTTCCCCGGGGTGGCGAGATGGTCCTCTTCGACCGCAGTTGGTACAACCGGGCAATGGTCGAGCCCGTCTTCGGCTTCTGCACTCCGAAAGAGCACGCCGACTTCCTTCGTGGTGTCGTCGGCTTCGAGAAGGACCTGGTTCGGCAGGGCACCGTCCTGGTGAAGCTCTACTTCTCGGTGACCAAGAAGGAACAGCTGCGCCGCTTCGAACGCCGTCGGGACGACCCGCTTCGGCAGTGGAAGCTCAGCGAGATCGACGTGCAGGCCCAGGAGCTTTGGGACGAGTTCACCGAGAAGAAGTACGAGATGCTCCGCCGCACGCACACCGCGCGCACGCCGTGGACCATCATTCGGTCCAAGGACAAGCACCGCGCTCGACTCAACGCCATGCGGGTGATCCTTGGCGCGGTCGACTACGAAGACCGCGATCCCGACGTCGACTTCGTTCCGGATCGACAGATCGTCGTATCCGGTGCCCGCGAGGTCGAAATGATGGAGGAAGACCGCATCAGGCGCGGCAAGTTCAGACAATGAGCCGGTGACCCGACCGTCGAACACCGGCGAACACCAACGATCCGCTCGCGCATCCCTCTAGAGGTCGCGCCCTGGTCCGATCGTCCCCTCAGCGACCTCGCTTGGCCCGTGACACCTGGTCCGCCATCTCCTCCAGCTGAGCGCGTTGCGCCTTCATGCGGAGATAGAGGAAGAACGCGACGGCCGCGAAGACCCCCACCACCACCCCGGCGATCAGATTCCAGGAGCCCGCGACAACGGCCAGAACCGAGAGAACGATGCCCGCTGCGAGCGCCGTCCGCCGCCAGCCGGCGAGGATCTTCCTGGCCTCCTCCGGAGACTTGTCGATGAAGAGGTCGACCATTCGCTCCTGGGCGCGGTTCATCTCCGGCATCTGACGCTTCAGCGCCTGTTTGGTCATCTCCTTCGGCTGCTTTCCCGGGCGAAAGCCTTTCGCTGACTGCTGTCCCCGGCCTCTGCTGCGTCGACCCACGGGTTCTGCTCCTTGGCGATTCGAATCCGTTCCTGGTTCGTCTGAAGAAACGAAAACCCGGCGCGAGGTGAAGGGGTAGGGCGATCTCCATGGCCCTGGGGCGTAGCGTCGGCGGTGCTCCAGGCCCGCAAGGGCCCGGCGGGTGAAGTGGCGCTGGACGCGCTTCTCGAACGCGCGGCCATCGAAGTGATCCCTTTCAGCCGTCCGGCGGCCCAGCTCGCGCGACTGGCGTACGGCAGGTTCGGCAGAGGTATCGGTGATCCCGCCGTGCTCGACTACGGCGACTGCCTCACCTACGGCGTAGCCATGGCCGAGGGACAACCGCTCCTCTTCAAGGGCGACGACTTCGCCCGGACGGACGTGGAGAGGGTGGAGTACTGACGACGCGCAGGCGGCGAGAGATCGGTCTCGTCGTGAGCACGACGGGGGGCGTGTGTCACCCGGCCGCCTCCCGTATGTAGGCGTCCACATTCCGCCCCAGCACGTCCAGCGGCACGTTGCCGCCCAGCACCACCGTGTCGTTGAACGCCTTCACGTCGTACCGCGCGCCCAGCGCCGCCTGCGCCTT
>JAHHMJ010000251.1 GCA_018678395.1 Gemmatimonadota bacterium
CCCTCGTTCCCGGCCAGTTGGTGAAGGGTCGGGTGACCAGCCCTGTCTACGTCGTCAGCACGAGCGACCCGAGGACGCTCCACGCCGACTGGGACTTCCAGATCCGCTACCGGCCGGGGCAGTTCAAGTGCGTCGTCGGCGGGTAGTGGGGCCGGTTCCGCGATCATGAAGGGATAGGGAATTCAAACGGGGTCGAAGCGATCGAGGCGAAGGGAGGAGGTGGGAATCGCGGGGGTCGAGGACGGTGTGTGGGGGTGCATCCGGAGGGCTTGGGGCCCCTTGTGGGGTTGGGTGGGTGCGGGCCGATGCGAAGCGGGTGGACGATGAAGGTCTGCGTCGTGCAAAGGCCCCTGGAGCCCCTGGGGGCCGCCCCCGACCTCGGAGCCCCACACGTCGTTCGAGGACTCCACGTCGGGGAAGCGCCCATCGGGGTCCAGTGCCACCCCCTCCACGCGCCCGGCAATGATCAGTCGGACGCGTCGGCCTTCGGCGCGCCAGCGATCGGCGGATACCGAATGCTCCTCGATCGACCCATCGGACCGGGTGATCCGCACGGGCGTGGGTAGAATCAGCCCCCCTGAACGCTCGAGCACCACCACGCTCGACCCTCCCTGGTGCTCTACCGCCAAGACGCCCACATCCAGCGTCGCGGTGCTCGCGAAGGCGGGCCCCCAGAACCAGTCCAGGTCCCGGCCGGCGTGGCGCTCCACCGTGCGGAAGAAGTCCCACGGCTGCGGATGCCGGAACGCCCATTCCGAGGCGTAGTCCTGGAATGCCGCGGCGAAGGCATCCCGACCCACGACCTCACGCAGGGCACCCAGCATGACGGCGGGCTTCGTGTAGGCCGCCAGCCCTCGGGCGCCGTATGGGCTCACGAGATCCGTGTGGCGAAGGATGGGCACCTCCGCTTCGGTCCCCGCCACCCGGAGATAGCCCTGGTTCTCGCCCCAGCGGGGTTCCTCGTCCCCCCAGAGCCGGGCCGCCACCTCTTCGTCGAAGTAGCTCACGAACCCCTCGTCCATGAAGGCGTGCTTCGCCTCCATGCTCCCCACGATCATCGGGAACCACTGATGCGCCATCTCGTGGATGGTGACCCCCGCCAGCGAGCGGGGGGACCGTCCGCCGGAGATGAACACCATCATCGGATACTCCATCCCGCCCACGGGCCCCTCGGTCGTGGTGGCCCGGGACCAGGGGTAGGGAAGGATCCACTCCGAGAGGGTGGCGATGGTGACGTCGACGTAGCGCGCGGCCTCCGCCCAGGTCTCGGCTACCTGAGGCCGATAGAAGGCGTAGTTCTCCACGCCGGCGGCGGACACGCGCACGTCCCACAGGTAGTTGGCGCTGGTGGAGAAGGCGAAGTCACGGACGTTCTCCGCTGTGAAGCGCCAGGTCACCGGGCTTCCCTCCGGGGCCCGGGTGGCCGCGCCGGGGCCCTGGAGTTCCGGCGTGACGACCTGCACCGTCTCGCCGGCGTGGCTCCGGGCCCGGGTGAGCCCGTCCAGCACGGCGTCGCCCAGGACCTCGGATTCGTTCTGCAGCACACCCGTCGCCCCGACCAGCCATCCGGAGGGAAGGGTGAGGGCCACGTCGAAGTCGCCGTACTCGAGGTAGAACTCCCCGTCCCCCAGATACGGCGTCTCGTCCCACCCGTACACGTCGTCGTAGACGGCCATGCGCGGATACCACTGCGCCACGGCGAAGACGTCGAAGTCCAGATTGCCGGTGCGGAAGGTCGGCGCCGGTGGCACGGTGAAGCTCCACGACAGCTCGAGTGAGGCCGTGGCCCCGGGTTCCAGCGGCTCCGGGAGAAGGAGCTCCAGCAACGTCAGCGCCTCCTGGTACCCGCGTCCCACGGGGTGGGCCTCCACCTCGGCCCCGTTCAGCAGGACGGTTCCGAGATCCATCCCCCCGGTGACGGGCGCCCGGCGGTTTCGGCGAGCCGAGGGTGCGAAGACGTTCTGGTCCAGGTGGAGGACCAGTCGGTCGAGAGAGTCCGGAGCGTTGTTGAGGTAGGTGATGGTCTCCCGGCCCGTCACCCGACCGGCCACCGGGTCCAGCGTCGCCTCGATCACGTAGTCGGCCCGGTTCTGCCAGTAGCCCGCACCCGGTCGCCCGTCGGGGCTGCGGGTGTCGGCGCGCTCGGCCTCCCGGAACGCGGCCGGGGGCGCCGGCTGGTCCGGGGTCTCGACGAGGGACTGCGCGGAAATCGGTGCGGCGGCCGCAGGAAACAGGGCCGCGAGGAGGGAGAGGAGCATGGCCAGCCCGACCCCCGTGGCGGCGTGGTGAGGCGGCACGTCCGGCGCACGCGTCGCCCGCGGTGTCCGCTCCGGAAGAATGCTCGACAGCTTCGATCGCTCGTCCGTCATGATCGCCTCGGTGGTTCGCTCGTGGCGGCCCCGCCGTCGCCCGGGTCGGGGACCTCGTCCGGTGGGCTCGATCCCGTCGAGACCCTGTCACGCACGATAGGGCTCCACCCGTTGCGGGGCACGTGCGGATCGCGTCTCCCGGCGGGTCACCTCGCGAGGGTTTCGCCGCGACCGTGCCAGGGGCCCCGGCGACGTTGAGGTGCACTGCGCGCCCTCGCTAAGTTCACGCATGCGAACGGCAGCTTCGGGAAGTCGGGTCGACGCGGACCGGTCGGCGGAGAACACGAGGGCGTGGACCCTCGTCTTCGCCGCCTGGGTGATCGCCAGCAGCTCGACACTGGGGGCGCTCTTCTTCGGCGAGGTCATGAAGTTGCCTCCGTGCTCGCTGTGCTGGTACCAGCGCATCTTCATGTTTCCGCTCGCGCTGGTCCTGCCGTTCGGGCTCTTTCCCTTCGCCCGAAACATCGTGCGGGCGGTGCTGCCGCTGGTCGGTGTGGGTGGCCTGCTCGCCGTCGTTCACGTTCTCCTCGTGGAGGGGATCATCCCCGAACGTATCGCGCCGTGCCGACAGGGTGTTCCGTGTTCGGAGACGGTGATCGAGTGGTTCGGTTTCGTGACGATTCCGCTGCTGTCGCTCGCCGCTTTCGCGTCGATTGCGGTCCTGTTGACGGTGGCGTTGCTCAGGAGTTCAGAATGAATCAGAAGGGCCTCTTCATCGGTGCTGCCGTTGCGTTGGTCGTCGTGTTCGTAGGGGGGGCGATCCTCTTCTCCACGTCCGAGTCGGGCGTCGACGGAGCCGATCCCGAGGCCAGGATGGCCCTCCTCGATCGTGACCATGCGCCCTCGCTCGGCCCTGCCGATGCGCCCGTGGTGATCGTGGAGTTTCTCGATCCGGCCTGCGAGACCTGCGCGGTCTTATATCCGGCGGTGAAGGAGATGATGGACGCCAACCCCGGCCAGATCCGGCTCGTGCTGCGGTGGGCGCCGTTTCACGAGGGATCGAGGAACGTCGTGGCCCTCCTCGAGGCCGCCCGCAAGCAGGATCGGTTCTGGCCCGCGCTCGAAACGCTTCTGGCTTCGCAGTCCGTGTGGACGGTCAACCACACGGCCGAGGTGAGCGCGGCGTGGTACATGCTCGCCAGCCTCGAACTGGATCAGGGCCGGATCGAGGCCGACATGGTCGGAGCGGACGTCACGGAACGCATCGCGCAGGACGTAGCCGACGCCGCGGCACTGAACGTGACCATGACGCCCGAGTACTTCGTCAACGGCAAGCCCCTTCCCAGCTTCGGTTACGAGCAACTCAGGCAGCTGGTCGACGAGGCCCTGGCGACCGCGAGTCGGTGAGCGACCGTGACGCAGGCCTTCGCCGGATCCCTTCGCCTGGAGCGGTTTCCCTACGCGGGTAACACGACGCTCCGCGCCGGGGGTGCCGCGGACGAGATACGCCCTCGCGCACCTGGCCGGTCCCGTCAGGGATAGGAGATTCAAACGGGGTCGAGGCGGTGGAAGCGAAGCGAGGAGGTGGGAATCGCGGGGGCCGAGTACGGTGTGTCCTGTCCGTGACGGTGCGGGGTCGACGAGAAGGGTCTCGAGGCGGTGCTGGAACCGGGTGAAGGGGGAACCCCCTCCCTCACCACCGACGGATACTCCCGCGAGTGGTGAATCGCATTCCTCGCCACCACCCCCTCCGTCTCACTCCACACCGGCCCGCCCGTGTTCAGGTTCCACGTGAACCGCGGGAAGTTCGAGCTCGACACCTCGATGCGGATGCGGTGTCCCGGGGCGAAGAAGTGCTGGTCGACAGGGGACTGAGCTTCACCCCGACCACCTCGCCGTCTTCGAGGAACACCTCGCGGTCGTAGCCCTCGCGGTAGCGCAGGCGCTGGATGGTCTCGTCGAGGTTGTAGGCGGTGCCGTCGGGATGTCGTCGCGCTCTTCTGTCTCATGAAGGCAGACGACCGTCCAACCCCTATTCGCCCAGCGCTTCCAGATCGGCGAGGCCCTTCGCCAGGAACCGAGCGTGGGCGTCGAGCAGCGCCTCGAGCAATTCGAACCAGTCGTCGTTCACGTGCGGCGCACTACCCGCACCGGCATCTCATGCCGCGCGTTCGTTGGGATGGATCGGCCCGTCAGTTCCCACATCCGGCGGGAAAGAATGGCGACCATCTCGATCCGTTCCTCGGCGGTCGTGGACGACGAAAGATCGTCCCAGCAGTCCTCGTCGAGCTTGCGAATGGTCGCCGGGGCGATGCCGGGGCGGATGGGGGGCTTCGAGTTCATACCGCGAATACAGCGATGGACGAGACGTGCAGTGGGTCCGGGGATCGTCCACCGTCCCCGATCGGTAGCACGGTCGGACACGACGTTTCTGCCAATCCGGAGTCGGACCGCCATGCGCGTCAGCCTGCGCCTCCCCGTAGCTCTCGTCCCGCTTCTCGCCGCCCTCTTCGCTGCACCGGCGGCCGCCCAGGAAGCGGCGCCCTGGTGCTTCAGCGGCTTTCACCCCGGCGAGGTGTCGGGCACCGTCTTCCTTCCCGAAGGCGATCTCTTCTGCCCCCTCCTCGCCGATCCCAAGGAGGAGCACTCCTTCGTCAGCTACCTTCGCGGCGACTTTCCGGCGCTACGCGACGGGGTCGATGCCGATCCCCGTCTGAACATGGCGTCGGTAGGGCTCGCCGACGTGTTTCCGCTCGTGCGCTTCGGTGCGGGGAGCCGGGGCAACGGACTCCAGATCGGGCTCGCGGGCGCGGTCTTCGCCCAGTTCGATCTCGATGCGCCGTCCTACGACCTGATCAACGCGGACTACCTCGTCGGATTCCCGATCAGCTTTCGCAGCGGCTCGTTTTCGTCCCGGCTTCACATCTACCACCAGAGCTCGCATCTGGGCGACGAATTCCTGCTGCGCACGACGCTGACCCGGGAGAACCTGTCGTTCGAAGCCGTCGATCTCGTGTTGTCGCAGGAAATGGGACCCGCGCGGATCTACGGAGGGGGGGAGTACATCTTCAACCGCGATCCGTCGACGCTCGAATCGTCGCTCGTGCACGGCGGCGCCGAAGTGCGCGTGGGATCACTCCGCGGCGTCCGCCTGGTCGGTGCCCTCGACGTGAAGTTCACCGAACAGCACGACTGGGACTCCGGGATCAGCGCCCGCGCCGGGTTCGAGTTCGCCCTCTGGCGCGACGAAGAGCACCCTCCGCGACTCTGGGGACTGATGGTCGAGTTCTACGACGGCCCGTCGCCCTACGGCCAGTTCTTCCAGGAGCAGGTGCGATGGGTGGGGCTGGGCCTGCACTTCAGTCTGTGAGGGGTGAGAGCGCGGGCCGCGTCGGCGTCGAGTCCCCGCGCGCAAGGCAGACGCCGTGCCCCTTGCAGCTGACGGCGAGGTGGCGCTCCTGGGCGCGGGCGTCGCAGCGCAGGCCGGCGAGGCCGTGGGCGGCGCGAGTCGGCCGTCGGACTGGGTGATCGGGTCCCTGCGACACTGGAGGGGAGGAGACTTGGCCGCTCATTGCGAGTGTGGCCGCTGGGACCCTTGTCGTCGGCCTGAGTGCGTGTGTACTTCGGACGTTGCCCGGCCTTCAGATCCAGCCGACCGAGGCGCTACGGGACGGGTCGGTGCGTCGCGCGTGCGGGCACCGCAGCATCCTCGACTTGATCGAAGCGTCGCCCGAGGCACTCAACGGTTCGCTCGAGTCAGACGTCCACCAGAGCGGGGCGTCTACATCGGCTGACAAAGCGGAACCCATGGACACTACGGAGAGGGAACCCGGGGAGACCGCTGTCACCCCCCCGGCGGGTGGTAGGCTGAACCGTCGACCGGGCCGCCGATGGAGCCGGCGGCTGGCCAGGTGGATGTTCCACGCCCACCTCTGGCTGGGCGTCCTCGGCTCGCTGGCGCTCATCGTGATCTGCATCACGGGGGTCCTACTGAACCACAAGCGCCCCCTGGGATTGATGCCCGAGGTGGCCAACGCCGAAGCCCAGCCGCTCTCCGCCGCTCTGCCGCTGCACGAGCTCGTGGCCCTGGCTGGAGACGCCGTCGCACCGGGTGGTGAGCCCCCGGATGTGGATCGCATGGACATCCGGCCCGCCGACGGTCTGGCGAAAGTGCGCTTCGAGGACCGAGTGGTGACCGAGGTGACGCTGGACCTGGCCACCGGCACGGTGCTCGACCTGGGCGAACGAAACGACGTCTTCCTGGAGAAGTTGCACTCGGGCGAGATCTTCGGCGATCGCGGGATTCTGATCAGCGACGCGGCCGCCGTCGTCCTCACACTGCTGCTCCTCAGTGGGTACTGGCTCTGGCTCTACCCGCGGCGGCGGACTCGATGACGAGGGTCCCTTTGCTGCTTCTCACACAGTTGACCGCCCCCGTCACTCTCCTGTGGCTCGGACACGGGTACCGGAATCGTTCACCCCGGGCGAAGCGGTTCTTCTGGGGTGGGATCGTAGGCTACCTGGCGGCCATCGCGGGGGTGACCGTCCTGCTGTTGCTCCCTCCGGTCTTCTGGGGATCGGACGGCGGCCTCAGATGGCTCGCCATTCAGGGAGCTCCGTTGGTCCTGCCGGCAACGGCGGCCGCGGTGTGGAGTCAGGTGGGGTCGGCTGACCGACCCGGATGACCCCCACGCTCCCCCCCCACTTCCTGCACTCGATCCGCCGCGCCCTCGGAGCGTCGTCGGTCGAGGTCGTCGAGAGCCTCCAGGAGCTGTGGAGCGGGTACGGCCACATCCTGCGTGTTCGGCTCGGGGGAATGCAGGACAGCGGCTCCTCCACTGCCATCGCGAAGTACGTTCGCTTCCCGGACCGGACGCGGCATCCGCGGGGCTGGCACTCCTCGCGTTCGCACGAGCGAAAGCTCCGTTCCTACCACGTCGAGTCCGTCTGGTATCGGGACTGGGCGGCGCGCTGCGGCGACGAATGTCGGGTCGCCCGGCTCCTCCTGCACGAGGCGCACGAGGACGAGGTTCTGATCCTGCTCGAGGACCTCGACGCGGCGGATTTTCCCGCGCGTGTTCGCTCCATTCAGCCTGACCAGCTCCGCGCGTGTCTCGGGTGGCTCGCGCACTTCCACGCGACCTTCATGGGCGCGAAGCCCGAGGGGCTGTGGGAGACGGGTACCTACTGGCACCTCGCGACCCGCCCGGATGAACTCGATGCGCTCCGGGATCTCCCGCTCAAGGAGGCGGCGCCCCGGCTGGACGCCCTGCTTCGCGGTGGGCGGTATCAGACGCTGGTTCACGGCGATGCCAAGCTGGCGAACTTCTGTTTCTCGCCGCAGGGGACCGCTCCGTCGCGGGTCGCGGCGGTAGACTTCCAGTACGTTGGCGGGGGGTGTGGCATGAAGGACCTCGCCTACTTCCTCGGGTCGTGCCTCGACGAGGCCGAATGCGAAAGGCGCGAAGGGGAGCTCCTGGACCTCTACTTCGACGTCCTCCGCTCGGCCCTCGCGCTGCAGCCGGATCTGGACGCCGAGTCGGTGGAACGGGAGTGGCGCGCGCTCTTCCCTGTCGCCTGGACCGATTTCCACCGCTTCCTCAAAGGGTGGAGCCCCGGACACTGGAAGATCCACTCCTACAGCGAGCGTGTCGCGCGTGAGGTGTTGTCGGGGCTGTGAGGGCAGATCAGCCGGATACGGCCACCCCGAGCTCTATGTGGCGAAATCCGAGAGGGATAGGAGATTCAAACGGGGTCGAGGCGATCGAGGCGAAGGTCGGAGGTGGGAATCGAGGGGGGCAAGGATGGAGTGGGAGGGTTGAGGCACTCAAGCGCTCCAGGCCTGAGGCGGAGCGCGAGCGGGGGCGACTTCGTAGACACGCGCGAGGAGACCTCCGAGCCGTCGAAGACCTCCGCCCACCCCGCGAGTGGGTTGGGCCTCACCGAGCATGAACTGGTGGACGACCAGACCCTCGATGTAGGCGAGGTGCCCGAGAACCCAGAGCGTGTGACAGCCCCCGTGGGCGTCGGGAAGACCAATGCGTGCTCGCGCATCTCCTCAATCCGCGAGAGGACGATCTCTTCGGAGACCCTTGGCAGTGCGCGGCCACGGCAGGCCGGGAGTTGACCCATCACGAGGCGGGGCCGATTCACCCACCCCCTGCACCCCAACTCACGGGCTGCGCGGTCACCGTCTTCCCGCATGCGGAGCCGCTGATCGACAGGTCTTCCTGCGCGAACCCAACCGATAGATCGATGACGCATTGGCCGCTGCGGCCCGACCTCTCCCACTGAAGAGTCCCTTCGGAAGTCCCCGAGGCGCCGTCGACCCTGCCGAACGGGCCGAGGAAGAAGTCGACGGAGATCGCCAACGGCCCATCCAGCGTCCAGGGACCGACTCGACACGCCTGGTAGTCGGCGGTTCCATCGACCTCCACTCTGGTCGGATGGCCGCCAAAGGCCCTGAAGATCTGGGGGGCCACGACGCCGCCTGCGGGGCATGGCCACGGGTCGTTGTCTGGAAAGCCGCCATCGAACGCGTGCACGGACGCCAACCCATCGACCAGTTCGGAGACCTCGGCCTCCGTGAGGCGGTCCGCGGGGGGATCCGTCGGAGAGTCTGAACAGGCGCTGATGCCGACGAGAGCCGCCGACAAGAACAGTGATCCAGCGAGCGATCGATGGACCCGGGGTGGGCGGAATGGGCGAGCGATCCCGTTCATGTTGCACCTCCTTCGGACTCGGACGGCAACGCGCAGAGAAGTTGCTTGGACATCCGGTCTCGCTACCTACAATCTCGCAGCGCCGAGGGTTGCGTGTCACATTGGGAGGCCGGTGCACAGGCTTCCCGCCGCAGGGCGCTGAGCCATTCCATTCGTCGGGCGGTCCACCCTCACCGACTCACCACCGGCAAACGCACCACCGTCTCCCCCCGTGTTCAGATTCCGCGTGAACCGGGGGAAGTTCGAGCCCGACACCTCGATGCGGATGCGGTGTCCCGGGGCGAAGAAGTTGCTGGTCGACAGCGGACTCAGGTCCACCGCAACCACTTCGCCATCCTCGAGGAACACCTCCCGATCGTAGCGCAGGCCCTGGCGCGAAGGCCGCGGCTCCTCCTCTACCCACCGGCTGCCGCTATACGTCGACGCCGTAGTTCCCGGTGACGTCGTTCGCGAGCGTCCAGATGCGATCGACGATCGCAGATTCGTCTTCGGGTTGCAGGTCGAAGTCGGCCCTCAGCGTGTCCAAGAGGTGGGCCACGAAGCGCTGGAGGTGCTTCGGCGTGATCCCTCGGCCGGCGTGCGCCTGACCAAGGGGTCGACCGGAGTAGCTCACGGTTGCCCCAAGGGCGGCAGCGATGAACTCCCGCTGCATCCGCCGCAACGTGTCCATGGCCGTGTCCTGAAAGAACCCGGCTAACTCCGGGTCGGCGAGGACCCGGTCGTAGAAGGCATCGATGAGGCGCACGATGCCCTGCTCGCCGCCGATCCGCTCGTACAGGGTGGGTTGGTCACTCGTCGTCACGCGAATCCAGGGTCGGAGCAAGGGATAGAACCTTCGAACGGGGTCTGGCCCGTCGGGGCGAAGGTGGGGCGGGGCAACCGGCGGGGGCAAGGAGTCTCGCCGATCTCCCGCCGGTCGGGGGATGAGGGTCTGAGTCGCGGGGCGGCGCGGACGGAGGAGAGCTGCTCGCATCCCGTTCCCAATGTGGCGTCTGGTCGGAGTCGATGACGGTGCTGGGACTCGCGATCGGCCTCGCCCTGGCCCTCGTCGGGGCGGGATCGCTCCAGAGCCTGCTCCGCGTGAACCGCGGGAACGTTCGAGCTCGACACCTCGATGCGGATGCGGTGCCCCGGGGCGAAGAAGTTGAATCGGACCCGCCAACGAGGCGGGCTGGCTCGCAAGGAGGTTCGGAATGTGCCCTCGAGGGGGATCACGGGGTCGACGAGCGGCAGCTTCACGGTGCTCACGAGCATCCCGGCCCGCTGGACGCCGGAGTTCCTGCTGGAGCGGATCTAGGCGGGGGCGACGTCGACCAGCCCTGCCAGACTCCGCCCCACCGCCTGCCGGTCGCTCTCGGCGAGGGAACCGGCTCGCCGTAGGATCAGCCGGTTGTCGAGGGTGAAGAGCTTGAGGCGGACGATGCAGGGTCGAGGCAGACCGGCCGCGTCCAGATCCTCGATGACCACGTCTCCGGGCCAGGGAGCATGCGTCCGGGTGGTGATCATGGCGAAGATCGTGTGCCCGGCTTCGTTGAAGCTGCGTTTGCTCAATGCCAGTGCCGGCCGCCGCTTCACACCGGGCCGCTCGGCGAACGGAAACGGCACGACCGCGACGTCGCCGGCCTCACAGGTCATCGAAGGCCTCGTCGTCCTCCGGTGTGGTCCACTCGTCGAGGGTGTCCGAGACCGCGGCGTGGTAGGCCACATCGAACGGCTCGGCCCGGCGCAGCACGGCCCGGCCGTCTTCGATCTCGTAGATCACCGTGTCGCCGGGCTCCAGGTTCAGCCGCTCCCGCACCTGGCTGGGAATGGTGACCTGCCCCTTGCTCGACAACTTGCTGGTGTAGGTCGTCATCGCTCACCTCCAACGTAAAGAATCCATACATTTACTCTTTACGTCAAGAACGCGGCTATGATCCCGGCCGTGGACTGCGCGCGAGGTGCTGTCGACGCTGTGAGGGCTCCGGAAAGGCCCGCGCCCCCCGCCCGCATCATCGTGCTCAGCCTGCCATCCGCTGGCTAGGCCAGCACCCGATTCCAAGGGCCGCCGTCACTCGCGATCGACGAAGATGTCGAGCGGAAGAATCGCGGTGACCCCGACGTTCGGGACGTCCACCAGCTGCCCGATCCGCATGTCCACGGCCACGCTGGCGATCATGTACGCCTCGGTGCGGGTGTAGCCGTACTCCTTCACGATGTAGTCGAGCATCGCACGCAGCGCGTTGCGGGCCGCCAGGTGGACGTCGGCGGAGAGGTTGGTGAGGCCGGCGAGCTTCTGGGACTCCAGGTAGGCGAGGTTCGCGGGCACCTCGCCCGCCTCCTTGAGCGGGAAGCCCGTGGTCGCATGGAAGCGCTCGGAGGGGATCGCGAGCACCGATGACGGGCCCTCGTAGTGCGGGCCGTGTGAGAGGTCGGGCGGATCGGCGACGATCTCGACGCTTACCGTCATCGTGCCGCCCATCTCGATCGCCGTGCCTGCCACCTCGCCGTCGCCCTGCGCGTAGTGGAAGTCCCCGACGGCGAGCCCGCAGCCATCGATCAGGCAGGGCAGGTATACCGTGCTGCCCGTCGTGATGTAGCGGATATCCATGTTGCCGCCGTGCTCGCGCGGCGGAATGGTGCGCAGGCACTCGTCGGGTGCGGTGCCGTCGCTTCCGCAGAGCGCCTGCGGCGTCGCCTCGATCACGTCCGGTGGCAGCCCGGCGCCGCCCTCCGCGAAGAGCGCGCCCTCGCGGGCCAGCACCTCGGCGGTCAGCTCGGCGTCCGGCATCGTCGTCATCACGCCCGGGAAGCTCGCGTTGGGGATCCGGACCCCGGGGAGCGCGTCGCTCGTGGCGTACTCGTCGTCCATGCGCCAGACGATGAAGTAGGTCTCGGCCCCGAACTCCTCCCCAGCGAAGCCGAAGGTGCTCGCCTCGGTCCAGCCCACGGAATCGGGCTCGAGCGACTCGATCGTGACCGCGATCACATCGCCGGCCTGGGCGCCGTTGATCGAGACGGGTCCGGTCAGCGCGTGCACGATCCCCGCGCCCTCGTGCGGCTTGGCCGGCGCGCTCGACATCTCGTCCGGATCGAGCGTCAGGTCGAAGGCGTCACGCCCGTGGAAGACGATCCGCTCGCCCGGGTCGGCATCCGCGACCATCGGAATGTCGGGGTGCAGCCGGTTGATGCAGGCGGGGTCCTCGAGGCAGCCGACGCTGCGGTCGCCGACGAACACATCGGCGGAGGCGGCGGCAGGGGCGGCCTCTGCCTCGGAGCCGGGCTCAGCCCCGGACTCGGCGCACGCCACGAGGAGGAAGGGGAGTCCCGCGAGGGCCATGGGGAGGGCGAGTGAGCGCGCGATCGGCTTCATGCTGGGGCGTCCTGGTCGGGGCGGCTTCGGGGTCGCAGGAACGTGCTTCGGCGCGTTCGGTGGGCGCAAGCGGCGGCAACCATCGCGTGGCCCATGCGGGATTCAGATTCCTCGTGAACCGGGGGAAGGTCGAGCTCGACAGCTCGAGGGATAAGAAATTCCAACGCCAGTGGCCTCAGGCGATCTCGATGGGCTCGATCGTCTCCAATTCCCTCGCCTCGTCCGCGCGCAGGGCGTGCCAGAGGTCCCAGTTCTGCTGCCCGTTCAGCCAGAACTCCGGGGTCGTGCCGAAGAGCTTCGCGAGGCGGAGGGCCGTTCCCGGGGTTACGCCGCGTCTTCCGTTGACGATCTCGTTGACGCGCGGATACGACACGTGAATCCGCTCCGCGAGCTCGGTCTGGGTCATCCCGAGTGGGCGCAGAAACTCCTCGAGGAGCATCTCTCCAGGGTGCGTCGGCGGTCGGTTCTTGGGAAGCATGGAAGCCTCTCCGGGGGATCAGCCGCGGCCCCGCCACCGGCTGGGCGAGGACCGGGTGTGTGGACAGGCGACCACCTCGACGGCCTCACCGTCGAAGCGGTAGTAGACGGCGAAGGGGAATCGCCCGAGCAGCGCGCGGCGGAGATGGGCCGAGATCTCTGGAAAGGCGCTGGGCAATTCTGAGATCAGGCCGATGACCCGCTCCAGGGCCTCCACGAAGTCATCACCGAGGCCTGTGCGCCGCTCGTCGTACCAAGCCTTCGCGTCCAACAGGTCCGAGACCGCCTCCATTCGGAAGCGGATCGGTACGCTCAATCGGAGTCCCGAAGTCGCTCGCGGACCTCGCCCCAGGGGACGGACCTGGCGTCGCTGTCCGCCAGACGACGCTCCAGTTCCTTGAGGTGCCACTCAGGAATGGGCACGTCCTCCGGGGTCGCGGCGATGGCGTCCCAGGCATCTCCCAGGAGTTCGATACGCTCCTCGGGGGGGAGGCGGAGGATCGCGGACAGCAGTGCTTCTTTCGTCATGCTCTCAATCTCTGCCCGCCCATCGCGATCCGGCAATGTCTGGATGGGTCGCGGAGTCTTCAGCCGCAGCCCGTCCTCGACCCCCCCTCACCGCCTCACAACCGGCAACCTGACCACCGACGGATACTCCGCCGAGTGGTGGATCACATTGCTCGCCACCACCCCCTCCGTCTCGCTCCACACGTCGCCCCCCGTGTTCAGGTTGCGCGTGAACCGCGGGAAGTTCGAGCTCGACACCTCGATGCGGATGCGGTGTCCCGGGGCGAAGAAGTTGCTGGTCGACAGCGGACTCAGCTTCACCTCGACCACCTCGCCGTCCTCGAGAAACACCTCTCGGTCGTAACCCTCGCGGTAGCGCAGGCGCTGGATGGTCTCGTCGAGGTTGTAGGCGGTGCCGTCGGGATAGACGTCGATGAGCTTCACCGTGACGTCGGTGTCGCGCGCGTCGGACGACACGTAGAGGGTGATGTCGATGGTGCCCGTCACCTCCACGCCCTCGGCGAAGGGCTCGGTGGTGTAGACGAGGATGTCGTCGCGCTCCTCCATCTCCTGCTGATCCAGCGCCCCGCCCCGCACGGCGTTGCCCGTGCAGCAGACGTTGCCGCCCCACGACGGCACCGGGTCCATGGGATCGTAGGTGAAGCGGTCGGGATGGTCGGCGGTGGGGGGCGTCGTGGTGAGGACGCCGTCGCCGTGGCGGGTGTTGGCGCTGCCCCCGCTGTCCAGGTAGTACGTGACGATCTCGGCCTCGGGGGGCGGCCACGCGTCTGCGCTCCGCCATTCGTTGGCGCCCATCGTGTAGTAGCGGACCCGGGGCAGGGTATCGCGCAGCGCTTCCGTGTCCTGGCCCTTGAGCCAGAGGTCGAGCCAGCCGTAGACCAGGGCGTCGTAGTCCCAGCGGGCATCCCCCACGCTGCGCTCGCCGACGACCGTGTTCTCGGTGGCGCGCGTGTAGGCGCAGTGCAGCGTCGGGGCGATGACCGCGTACTGGTTCGCGCGCGCCTCCTCGCTCTCGGCGTTCTCACGCATGTGGTTGAAGAGGGCCAGGTTCGGTCCCGTGGAGACGTCGTACCACGACATGAACCAGATCGCGGGCTTGTCGAAGGGCATGTCGTCGTGGTACAGCCCGCCCTGGTACCAGAGGGCATCGTCGGGTGTGCGGCGGACCATGTTCTCGTAGGGCCCCTCGTTGCCCTGGACGTTTTCGAGGATGTCTTCCAGGGGCAGGTGCGTGAGCGCCTCGGACCAGTCCACCGACGGCATCTCCGGGGCCAGGTCGAAGTAGCGCGAGACCCGGGCCAGCTGCTCCTGCGAGAGGTTGGGCGGGAACTGGGGACGCACGTCGGACTGCACCCCGTACAGCCAGGCGAAGAAGAGCATCTGCTCGGCCCCGCCGCGGTACCAGTTGCCCTGCTCGTACCAGTCCCCGATGCGGCCGACGCCGGCGCCGAAGCCCTGCGCCACGAGGGTGGCGTGGGCCGGGTGGTCGAGGGAGGCCGCCGCCATCTGCCACTCGGCCGTCGACGAGCAGCCCAGCGTGCCCACCCTGCCGTTGGACCAGGGCTGGTTCTCCATCCACTCGAAGGCGTCCCAGCTGTCGGTGAGCGGCGTGCCCAGGATGTCCCACTCCCCCTCGGAGTAGTAGCGCCCCCGCTCGTTCATGACGACGTAGGCGTACCCGCGCCGCACCGCGTCCCACGCGCGTCGGTAGGTGCCCGAGCTGAATTGCCCGTCGCGCCACGAAGCGAAGTTGTAGGGGGTGCGCGAGAAGATGACGGGGACGGGCTCGTCGGTCCGCGGTCGGTAGACGTCGGCCGCCATGCGCGTGCCGTCGCGCATGGGGACCATGACCTTCTGGGTGATGTGGGCGTTCGCCTCGAGGAGGGCGACGAGGGAGTCGGCGGACTCCTGGGCCCGAAGCGCCGACGGCATCGCCACCACGGTGAGGACCGCGGCCAGGATGCCGGTGACCCGGCGGGCGCGCGGGGGTCGGCGGTGGTGGGAACTCGTGGCGGAGGCCAGAGCAGTCTGCGGGCGCGGCATGGATCCCTCCCGAGGGGCATGGTGCGAAAACCACCTGCCGCGGGAGGGGAGGGCAGGTGGAGCCTGCTTCATTCTGGGGACGCGCGGTTCGCCGGGCCAGGGTTCCGGCAGTTGAGCGCTATGTCCTCCCGCGAGGACACTCGGTCGGTCCACACCTCCGAAATCCCGCATCGCGTGGGGCATCTCGCTTCGGCACGACCGTTGCCTTGTTCCGTGGGCAGTTCTACGAAACCCACTCTCCACGGAGCCTAGCATGAACCGTTCAGCCCTTCGACTCGGGGCCCTGCTGGTCGGCCTGTCGATCATCCGACCTGCCGAGGGCGCGGCCCAGCCTCCGTGGGAGCGGGGTGTGTTGCCGCCCGGACATCAGCCGGCCCCGGGAGAGTGCCGGGTCTACCGGCCCGACCTCCCCCCGGGACATCAGCCGCCGCCCGTGCCCTGCGCCTATGCGCCGTCCGGTGCGTACGGACCGGCGGGGTACGGCCAGGTGGACCGAGGCGGGATCGGCGTGGTGGTGGACGGCCGCATCCCGGGCACCGACATCGGCGTGCGTGCCCAATGGCGATCCGGAGTCCCGATCGGGGGCGCCTACCAGGGAGCCCCGGGGGATTCCTGGCAGTGGATCGACGAGGACGCCCGCGAGGCGTGGGAGCGGCAGCAGGAATGGTACCGGGAGGACGTGCAGCGGCAGGACGAGTGGTACCGGGAAGATGCGCAGCGGCAGGACGAATGGTACCGAGAAGAGGCGCAGCGCTGGAACGAGCGCGAGCGGGAGGCGTGGAAGCGGCAGGATGAAGCGGATCGGGAAGCCTGGAAGCGCTACGACGAGAGCGTCCGGGAAGCGCAGAAGCGAGACGAGGAGCGCTACCGGGAGGCGCGCAAGCGCCAGGAAGAGCGCAGGCGGGAAGGCCGGCGCGGGCCCGGCGGCGGTCGGTAGGGAGCCGGCCGTAGCGCAGGCGGGATGGCCCGGCCCGTGACGGCCCGACCCTCGATTACCTGCCGAGCCCGAAGTACGCCTCCGCGTGGCGGTTGAGTCCGAGGCCTCGATCGGCATCGATCCTGCGGTTGTCGCTCGCGAGATCTGCGGCCTGGAAGAGCTCGCGGATGTGGGCCCGTCCGGCCTCGGCCCGGTCCGGGACGGCCGCGGCCATGACCCGGGCCGCCACGCGGCCGATCGGGGACCCAAGACCGAGCCCGAGTGCCGACAGTTTGCCGGCCATCCGAACGCGATGGAGCTGGCGATCCGTCAGACTGCGGTTCTCGGACGAGTCGTCCGGTGACGGGGTCGGAAGCTCGACACCCACGATCTCGCTCAGGCGCGCCAGGACGGACGCGTTGTCGTCCACGAAGTCCTCGAACAGAAAGACGTGGACGTGCGCGAAGAGACGTTCGTACAGGTCGAGCAGGGCCGAGAAGCGAAAGTGCTCGATGCTGAAGATCGAGCGGTTGGAGATGAAGCGCTGCGTTCGATCGCCCCCTCGATCGCCCTGGAACCACTGCTCGAGGGTCATCCCGGATCCCGGCGCGTACAGGAAGTCCGCATCGAGCTGATTGGAGTACCAACCCAGCTTGGTGTACTGGTTGTAGAGCGACCAGATGAGATCGCGTTGATTGCGCAGGAAGAGCACCACGTGGGCGTCGGGCACGGCGGCCGCGAGCCGTTCGGCGATGGTCGCGCGATTGAGGTAGGCGTAGTACGGGAACCCCGAGAAGAGCTCGTCGGACACGAGGAGCGGACCGCCTCGAGAGCGGTCCCGCAGGCGCCGGAACTCCGCCTCGAGGACCGAAGGGTCGTACAGCGACCCATCGGCGTACTGCAGCAGGTTGAACGCGTGACCGGCCTGAGTATACGGGCGGCTGACGAAGGTCAGGCCACGCGCGGCCGGGAATACCTGCCGTTGCAGGTACGTGGATGCGGTTTTCTGCAGGCCGACGTGCAGCACGACCCTCATGCGAGGTCACCTCCACGGCGGGCGCTGGCCAGGATCATCCCCCGGCCCGCACCGCCGACACCACGTCCCGTACCGCCTCGACCACTGCGTCGGGACGTTCGTAGTGGATGTAGTGACCCGCGTCCTCCACGAGCCGGATCTCACCCTGCGTGGACAGCGCCGCCGCCTCGCGCTGCATGGCGGGCCAGATCTCGCGCTGCATCCGCTCGACGACCTCGCGGGGCACCTCGGGCGGGATGTCGGCGATGGAGCCTGCGGTGAGGACCACGAGCGGGCGGTCTCCCAGCGATGTCAGCTCCCCGGCCTGGGCGGCGATGGTCTCGAGCACCGACGCCTCGCCAGACAGCCCCGCCACCGACTGGGGCAGGTGCGCCTGTTCGGGGCGGGTGTTCCCGTCGGCGCCTCCCCCGGCGCCGAAGGTCATCCAGCGCAGCGCGCCGGTGG
>JAHHMJ010000705.1 GCA_018678395.1 Gemmatimonadota bacterium
GTGTCTGGCACTCGTGCACCTGCTCGAGAGACCCTCGATCGGTCGCGAGCTCGTCGGGAAGCGGTGGCCCGCGCCGCGAATACTGGAGGCGCGCCTGCACGCGCAGATCGCGAGGTGCGGTCCGGAACCGCTCGACGATGGTGGACAGGGCTTCGGGAAGGCTCATGCAGCGAGCTACCGGCTCCGGGCCTCGGGGTTCCTCGCAGGGCGGGTAGAGGCGAACCCGACGCGGGCGGGCGGGTACCGGTGACCGACCCCGTGGTGCACCCCTCTCGGAGGACCTCTCGTGGCCGCCCCGACCGACGCCGACGCCCGCTTCCAGCAGTACGCTCGCCCCCAGATGCTGGTCTCGACCGACTGGCTCGCCGAGCACTTGGACGACCCGGCGGTGGTGGTGGTCGAGTCGGACGAGGACGTCCTGCTCTACGACACGGGGCACATCCCGGGGGCGATCAAGATCGACTGGCACATGGATCTGAACGATCCGCTCACGCGCGATTACCTCGATGCCGAGGCGTTCTCGGCGTTGATGTCCGAGAAGGGCATCAGCCGCGACACGACCGTCGTCTTCTACGGCGACAACTTCAACTGGTGGGCCGCGTACGCCCTCTGGGTCTTCACCCTCTTCGGTCACCCGGACGTGCGTCTCGTGGACGGCGGCCGTCGCAAGTGGATTGCCGAGGGCCGGCCCCTCACCACCGATGTGCCCGAGCCCGCGAGCACCCGATATCCGGTGGTGGAGCGGCACGACGCGCCGATCCGCGCGTTCCGGGACGACGTGATGGGTCACGTCGAGGCCGGGGGTGACCTGGTCGACGTCCGTTCGCCGCAGGAGTATTCGGGCGAACTCCTGCACATGCCCGACTACCCGCAGGAGGGGAGTCTGCGCGGAGGGCACATTCCGGGGGCGCGCAGCGTCCCGTGGAAGCGCGCCGCGAACGACGACGGCACGTTTCGCTCCGTCGACGAGCTGCGAGCCATCTACATGGAAGAGCAGGGGCTGACGCCGGGCGATCCCGTGGTCGCCTACTGCCGCATCGGCGAGCGCTCCAGCCACACGTGGTTCGTCCTGCGGCACCTGCTCGGCTTCGAGAACGTCCGCAACTACGACGGTTCGTGGACCGAATGGGGCAACCTGGTGCGCGCTCCGATCGAACGCTGAGACGCCCGACGCGACCGCATCAGCGCCCCAGGTTCTCCAGCGCGCGGCGCACGACGTCACGCACCTCTTCGTCCATGTCGTCGGCGCCGAGCATCCACTCCAGATAGTCTGCCTGCTCGCGGGCGACGTCCTCCAGGCTTCGGCCTCGGTGCTTCCCACGGCAGAAGATCAGGCCGTCGCCGGGATCGTCGAACCAGCGCTGCAGGCCGGTCCGGAAGGGGGCGAAGTCGTCGCAGTATCCCTGCAGGCCGTCCAGGTCCCGGGGCAGGTGATCGTAGCGCTCCAGCTGGGCGGACAGCACGGCCGCCGAGGTCCGGATGTCGCCGAGGGCGGTGTGGGCCTCCTCGTGGTCGCGCCCGAGGTAGAACCGCGCAGCGGCCGACAGGTCCCGCCGCTCCTCGCGGTGGAAGATGATCTGCATGTCGATCATGCGGCGCCCCGAGACGTCGAAGGCCACGCCGGCGCGCCGGAACTCGGCGAGCAACATGGGCACGTCGAAACGCCGGATGTTGAAGCCGCCCAGGTCGGCGTCGTCCAGGAGGGCGGCCAGCGATCGTGCCCGGCGAGAGAAGGGCTCCTCGTCGGCGACGTCGGCGTCGGTGATCCCGTGGACTTCGGTCGCCTCCGCCGGGATCGGGATCCCGGGGTTGAAGCGGCGCACGCGCTCCAGTACATCGCCGGAGGGGTGCACCTTGATCAGGGCGAGCTCCACGATGCGGTCGCGATCGATGGAGAGACCGGTCGTCTCGAGGTCGAAGAACGCCAGGGGACGGTCGAGAGCGAACGGAAGGTGCACGGCGTGTCCGGGGTCGCGGGAATTGATGGATCGCCACGGGGTCGCCAGACTCGCTACGGTCCGCACGCCCCCGACGAGCGGAACCTACGTTCAACCCGAGGAGACGAACATGGCCGAGCCGACCATGCGCGCGGTCGTGATGGCGGAGCCCGGACCTCCGGAAGTGCTTCGCATCGAAGCGAGACCGCGGCCCGTCCCCGGGCCGCACGAGGTGCGGGTGCGGGTCGCCGCGAGCGGTCTCAACCGTGCCGACCTGCTGCAGCGACGGGGGCGGTATCCCGCGCCTCCGGGAGTCCCTGCCGACATCCTCGGACTCGAGTACTCGGGCGTCGTCGACGCGGTGGGAGAGCGGGTCGGGCAGTGGTCGCCCGGGGATCGGGTCATGGGCCTGGTCGGCGGCGGCGGGTACGCGGAGGCGGTGGTCGTCCACGAGGACGAGGTGCTCCCGATCCCCGATGTCGTGGAGACCGTCGACGGTGCGGCGCTGCCCGAGGCGTTCCTCACGGCGTGGGATGCGATGGACCTGCAGATGGGACTCGCTGCGGGCGAGACCGTCCTGATTCACGCGGTCGGCAGTGGTGTCGGCACCGCGGCGGTCCAGTTGGCGTCGCTCACCGGCGCTCGGGTCCTGGGGACCTCGCGCACGCCCGAGAAATTGCGGCGAGCGACCGACCTGGGCCTCGACGAGGCGATCCCCGGGGGAGGGGCCGCGTGGGCGGAGGTCGTGATGGAGCGAACCGGCGGACGGGGCGTCGACGTCATCGTCGATCTGGTCGGGGGCGCATACCTGGAGGGCAACCTCGCCTGCGTGGCACCGCGCGGCCGCATCGTCGTGGTGGGCGTGCCGTCCGGATCGGTGGCGCCCATCGATCTTCGGGCCCTGATGCGCCGCCGCGCTTCCCTCACCGGGACGGTTCTGCGGGCCCGGTCGGCCGTGGAGAAGCGCGCCCTGATCCACGAGGCCCGTCGCCGTCTCCTGCCCGCGATGCGGACCGGAAGGCTGCGGCCCGTCGTGTACCGGCACTTCGCGGCCAAGGACGTCGTTCAGGCCCACCGGGCCATGGAAGACAACAGCAACTTCGGCACAATGACCCTCGTGTGGGGGTCCTAGTCGCGACCTGCACCCCGTCCCACACCCCGTCCCACTCCCGTTCCAGGAGGATGTCCGTGAGGCCTCGCCTGCCCACCGTCGCCACGCCGCTCGCCCTCGCCGCGGCGCTCTCGCTTCCGACATTCGCCGCAGCCCAGACGGTCGACACGCCGGCGACCGACCTCCGCATCTACGACATCGTGGCGGCGGCCTCCGCCGAGCGTGTCGAATCCGACATCCGTACCCTGGCGGGCTTCGGCACTCGCAACACGATGTCGGACACGCTGTCCGACACGCGTGGCATCGGCGCCGCCCGGCGGTGGATCAAGGAGGAGTTCGATCGGATCTCCGAGGCCTGCGGTGGGTGCCTCGAGGTCTCCTACCAGCGGAACCTGGTCGAGGGCAGCGAGCGCGGACGGATCCGCGAGGACACCTGGGTCGTCAACGTCATCGCGATCTTGCGGGGCACGGTCGAACCCGATCGCTACGTGATCATGTCGGGTGACATCGACTCCCGGGCCTCGAACGGGTCCGACGGCGAAGTCGACGCTCCCGGCGCGAACGACAACGCCTCGGGGATGGCCGGCGTGATCGAGGCCGCCCGCATTCTCACGGCCCAGCGGCCGTTCGGGGGGAGCATCGTCTTTGCCGGACTCTCGGGTGAAGAGCAGGGCCTGTGGGGCGGTCAGCACATGGCGTCGGTGGCCCGCGAGGAAGGGTGGGAGATCACCGGTGTGCTGAACAACGACATGATCGGCAACATCGCCGGAATCGACGGCGTGATCGACAACACCGTCTTCCGGGTGTTTTCGCAGGCGACTCCGCTCCCGGACTACCAGCCGGACGGGTGGAACTACCGGTTCTACGGGGGCGAGGTGGACGGCCCCTCGCGCCAGCTGGCGCGCTACGTGGATCGCATCACCGAGACCTACTTCACGAACCTCGACGCCAGGATGGTCTATCGGCTCGACCGCTTCGGGCGGGGCGGGCACCACCGGCCCTTCAACGACGCCGGCTTCCCCGGCGTGCGCATCATGGAGTCGCACGAGCACTACGACCGGCAGCACCAGGACATCCGGGTCGAAGACGGTCGGGAGTTCGGCGACGTCGTCGACGGGGTCGACTTCGCCTTCGCGGCCCGCATGACCGCGGTGAATGCAGCGGTTCTGGGTGCCTTGGCCTGGGCACCGCCCGCGCCGAACAACGTCCAGGTCGGCGGTGCGGTGCGCCCGTCCACGACGCTTGCGTGGGACGCAGTCGACCATCCGGATCTGCTCGGATATCGCGTCTACTGGCGGGATACCACGTCGCCCCAGTGGGAGAACTCGCGGTTCGTGGGCGACGTCGACCGGTTCACGCTCGAGAACCTGGTGATCGACAACTACCTCTTCGGAGTCGCGGCCGTCAGCCGAACCGGCGCGGAGAGCGTGGTCGCATTCCCGACCGGGCAGCTGCGTCGGTAGAAGACGCTCAGGGCGAGGAGGGGGACGCCGGTCCCTCTTCGCCCAAGAGACCGGTCGGTGGCAGGAGCAGGTCCTCCAGGAAGAAGGCGGACAGTTCGGATCGGCCGGTGAGCCCGGCTTTCCGGTAGACGTTCCGGGCCTGTTGGCGCACGGTCCGTTCCGAGGTCTGCCTCACGCGGGCCACCTCTCGGTGGCTGAGGCCCTTGAGTAGGAGAAGGGCCACCGACCGCTCGGCGTTGGTGAGGGTCCAGCGGTCGAACTGGCGTGCGATGGATGCGCCCAGTCCGTCCAGAAGCTCCGACGTCTCGTCTCGCCAGCGGGCCGCTTCCGCACGGGCGTGCCCCACGTCTCTCTCGAGGAGAACGACGGAACGTCGTGCTCGCCGAAGGTGCCACCACAGCCGGGCGGCGGCCCCGGCGGACAGGACCATGAGTGCGCCTTCGAGGACCAGGTGGAGCGGCTCGGCCCCCGATCGGCCGTCCAGGATCAGGTCGGTCCCCACGAGTACCGCCACCAACGTGAGCACGACGATGGCGAAGAGGAGTCCCGAGGGGAGTGCGGGTGGCTCTGGGTGTGCGTTCGTAGGGGTCATCGCTGAGTGGAAATGATTGAATGCCAGAGACTTGGCCGGCCGTATGACATTTGACGGATGGTCTCGAGGTCCGGAAGCCGACACGATCGTGATGATCTGACGAGGGTGGTCCTCCGTCGTCCGTACCCCTGCATCCGTGAGCCCATGAGCAATTCCGTCAAGATCGCGCTGCTGGCCCTCCTGGCCGTCTTCGTCGCCCTGCAGCTCTACCCTGTCGATCGCGCCAACCCGCCGGTCACCGCCGCCCTGGATCTGCCCGAAGGCGAAGTGGGAGACATCTTGCGGGATGCGTGCCTCGACTGCCACAGCCACGAGACCGTCTGGCCCTGGTACTCACGGATCGCACCCGCGTCCTTCTTCGTCGCGGACCACGTGGAAGAGGGACGGGAGCACCTCAACTTCTCCACGTGGACGACAGAGGACGTCGAGTCCCGGGATCACATGCTCGAAGAAATGGTGGAGGTAATGGAGGAGCGCGAGATGCCTCTCCGGTCCTACACGCTAATCCACCCTGAAGCACGACTGACCGGTGCTCAGCGGAGTCTACTGATCCGTTGGGCGCGCGAGCGCCGCGCGGGCCTGAGATCGTCCGAGTCCCGCGAGCCTTACGACGCAGCCGAAGACGGGGAGCACGACCGACGGGAAGGCCGTGGCTGAAGAGACTTACTCCTCCGAGATCCCCAGGGACTCAAGCACGATGCGCTGCTGCTCGCTCGTGTGGTCGCTCGCCTTGCCCTCGGCGGGGCTGGCCCGCTCCGGTCGCGCGACGTACCGCAGGGGAATCTCGCGCGGTACGACGGCGCGCAGACGAGGACCGACGAAGGTGAGCGCGCCCATGTTGCGCGGCTCCTCCTGGGCCCACACCACTTCGCTCAGCCCGGGGTAGGAGCGGACCATCTCGTCCAGGTCTGCCGCCGGGAAGGGGTAGAGCTCCTCGATCCGGGCGACGGCGACTCCCTCGGCCTCGTCCCGACGGCGGTGGCCCTGAATGTCGTAGTAGACCTTGCCGGTGCAGAGCACGAGCCGGCGGACCGAAGCGCGGTCCTCGACCATGGGATCCTCGAGGACCGGACGGAAGCCGGCGTTCACGAGCTCGGCCGCGGTGGAGCTGGCCGCGGGCAGCCGCAGCAGGCTCTTCGGCGTCATCACGATCATCGGGCGGGACGGGCGCCACAGCGCCTGGCGGCGCAGCAGGTGGAAATGCTGTGCCGGGGTCGTCGGGTAGACCACCCGCATGTTCCCTTCGGCGCAGAGCTGCAGGAACCGTTCGAGCCGGGCCGAGGAGTGCTCGGGACCCTGTCCCTCGTACCCGTGGGGCAGGAGCAGGCTCAGGTTCGAGACCTGACCCCACTTCTCCCGGCCCGACGAGATGAACTGGTCGATGGCCACCTGGGCCACGTTGACGAAGTCACCGAACTGCCCCTCCCAAAGCACGAGGTCCCGCTCGCTCGCGACCGAGTATCCGTACTCGAACCCGACCACTCCGGCCTCGGTCAGCGGGGAGTTGAAGACCTCGAGGCGTCCGGGGCCGAGAGAGGCCAGGGGTGTATGCAGCTCGCCTGTTTCGGCGTCGTGGAGGACGATGTGGCGGTGGCTGAAGGTGCCGCGCTGCGCGTCCTGACCCGTGAGTCGGACGACCAACCCCTCCACGAGGAGCGACCCGATGGCCAGCGCCTCACCGTAGGCCCAATCGAGCCGCGTGTCGGCTTCGAGCGCCTCGTGGCGGCGCTTGAGCTGGCGCTGGAGTTTGGGGTGGACCGTGAAGCCGTCGGGTACGGCGACCGAGGCCTCGTTGACCCGCTGCAGCGTCTCGAGAGCCACCGAGGTGGCGGGCTGTGACGCCGCGGCGGGCTCGAGCTCCGTCTCGACGTCGACGTCCGCGGGGGATTCGGCCTTCACGGAGTCCTGCGCTTCCCGGAGACGCCCGAGAACCTGCTCGTCGATCGCCTCGACTTCGGCGGGTGTCGCGACGCCCTCGTCCACGAGGCGCGCGGCCCATTTGGTCCGCGCCGTGGGATGGTCGGAGATTCGCTGATAGAGACGCGGCTGCGTATAGGCGGGCTCGTCGCCCTCGTTGTGGCCGTGCCGGCGATACCCGATCAGGTCGATGACGACGTCGTCGTGGTAGTGGTCCCGGTAGGCCATGGCCAGACGGATCGCGCCCAGACACGCTTCGGGCTCGTCTGCGTTGACGTGCAGAATCGGGAAGTCGAAGCCCTTGGCGAGATCGCTCGAGTAGCGCGTGGAGCGGCCCTCGCCGGGCGTAGTCGTGAACCCGATCTGGTTGTTCGCGATGATGTGGATCGAGCCTCCCACGGCGTAGCCCTCGAGGCGCGCCATGTTGAGGGTCTCGGCCACGACGCCCTCGGCCGCGAACGCCGCATCCCCGTGAATCAGGATCGGGACGACCCGGTCCGACACGCGCACTTCGCTGTCCTCGGATCCGTACTGCCATGCCCGCGCCATGCCCATCACCACGGGGTTGACGTACTCGAGGTGGCTCGGGTTGGGCGCGAGCACGATCTCGAGGGTCCCGTGAGCCGTTTCGTACCGACCGCGGGCGCCGTGGTGGTACTTCACGTCGCCGGTCCCCGCGACGTGGAGCGCGCCCTTGCCCTTGAGGCCTTCGAATTCCCGCAGCAGGTCCTCGTACGGCACTTTGAGGATGTGCGTCAGGACGTTCAGGCGTCCACGGTGCGCCATCCCGAGAACCACCCGATGACTGCCGCGGGCGCTCGCCTCCTCGAGGGCGAGATCGAGCATCGGCACCATCATGTCGGTGCCCTCGATCGAGAATCGCTTCTGGCCGAGATAGGCCCGGTGCAGGAACTGTTCGAAACCCTCGACCTGCGTCAGGCGTCGCAGGAGCCGCTTTCGCGCCTCACCGTCCAGAGCTTGGGTGTGCACGCCGGACTCCACCTGGGCCCAGAGCCAGCGGACCCGCTCCGGGTCTTCCATGTGCTCGAACTCGTAGCCGATGTGGCCGGTGTAGGCCGCCTCGAGGCGACGCAGTGCCCCGGCGACCGACTCGCCCTCGCGACCCTCTTCCATGACGACCGACGCCGGCACCTGATCCAGCTCCTCCATCGAGGTGCCGAAGAAGGAGGGGTCCAGCTGCGGGTGGGCGCCCTGTTCGATCCCCAGCGGATTGATGTCGGCGCGCGTGTGGCCGTGGTCCCGATAGGCCTGAATGAAGCCGGTCGCCCGTGACACGAGCGGCAGCAGGGCTCGCAGGTGCGCGAGCTCGGCTCGAACGCCCGGATCGTCTGCAGCAGCGAGCGGGGCCGCCGCAGGCGCGGATACGACACCGTTCGCGCTGACCCGATCGGCCAGACCATCCGGGACGATCAGGCCGGCGTCCTGCGCGGCGGCGGGGCCCCGGTCGAAGAAGGCGCGCCACTCCGAAGGCACCGCCTCCGGGTTGCGAGCGAACTCCTCGTACAGGAGCTGGGCGTAGGCGGCGTTTTGGTGATCGAACGGAATGTCGCTCATCGACGCGGGTTCCGGTGCGCACAGGGGCGCCCGACCGGTCCGGAGGGCCGGGCGAAAGCACCTTAAGCTATACGATTTCCCGGCGGCGGCGAGGGGGATGCCCGACGGGCCGATTCTCGTCGGTAGCCACCCGTGTCGGGAACCGCGACACTAGACGATGGATCCTGTCGCTGCTCCGATCGGAGCCCTCGTAACCGAGGCGCCCGCGTGCGACGCGCTGCCGGTCTACACACACCCGATGTGGCGGGACCGGCACCCGTGGCTGGTCCAGGGAATCACCGCGGCCGGCGACGGCGACGTGCCGTTCAACCTCGGGCTGTTCACCGACGAGGCCGCTCATCGGGTCCTGGAGCGCTGGCGGCAACTCGGCGCGGAGTTGGGTGTCGCCTCGGCGGTTCACGCGCGTCAGCCCCACGAGGCGACCGTCCGTCATCACGGCACGGGAGCGCCGGGCCTCCACCTGAGCGAGGCCTGCGATGGGCACCTCACGCGGGTGGCGGGGCGGTTGCTCGGCGTCACGGTGGCCGACTGCGTGCCGGTCACGCTCGTCTGTCCCGACCGGCGCGCGGTCGCGGTGGTTCACGCCGGATGGCGCGGGGCCGCGAAAGGCATCGCCGAGGCTGCGCTGCGCGCGTTCGAATACCGTCTCGACGTCGGACCGTCCCGGTTGGAGGCCCACCTGGGACCGGCCATCTGCGGGGCGTGCTACGAGGTGGGGCCCGAGGTGCACGAAGGCCTCGGACTGCCCGTGCCCGATCGGCCCGAGCCGGTCGATCTACGGAGGGCGCTCGCGGTGAGGCTGGTCGCGGCCGGGGTGCCGGCTTCGGCGGTGACTCGGTCCTCGTGGTGCACGCGGTGCGGCGACTCTCCGTTCTTTTCACACCGTGGAGGGCACGCGGGGCGGCAGGTCGCCTTCGCGGGCATCCGGGCATGATGGAGCCTCGGGTGGGGCTGTGCTCGATCTGCGCACACGCGCGGCGCACGGGCAATCGCAGAGGTTCCGTCTTCTACCTCTGTGAACGCGCTACGTGGGACTCGAGGCTGCGACGGTATCCGCCGTTGCCTCGGCTGCGTTGTCCCGGCTACGAGCCCGAAGGCGAGTCCGGCACTTCGGCCGCAGCCGGGGGGGACCCGCCCGCGTAGGGCCCTTCCGGCCCGGTGAGAAACTCGCGGAGAACGGTGGCCGAAGCATTGGGACGCTCCTCCACGACCTGATGCCCGCAGCGCTCGAGGACCTCGAGACGCCCCCTCGGCAACTCCGCCGCGAGGCGCCGTCCGCCCGCGAGCGGAACGACCGGGTCCCGGTCGCCCCAGAGGCACAGCGCCGGCACGTCGATCTCCGGAATGCGGGCGACAAGCCGATCCAGATCCGTGGGAATGATCGCCCGTGCGCAACGCAGGTAGGCGGCTCGACGCGCCCTGCTCTGCATGGGGCGTGCGTAGCCCGCCACGCGCTGCTCGGTGACCACGTCGTCGCTGGCGACGACGGCACGCATGGCCGTCCGGATCAGCCATCGTTTCGGCAGCAGCGCGAACCCGAGTGACGCCAGCGGGGTGGAGGCGAGGTGCACGAACGGCGGTGTCCTCTGGGCATAGGCGGCGCCCGCGACGCTCACGATCCCCGCGAGGCGCGTCGGATCGCCCTCACGTGCGCGGTCGATGAGCACCAGAGCCGTCAGCAGGGCCACCGCTCCGCCGAGCGAGTGGCCGATCAACGTCGCGTCCCGCAGGTCGAGCGCGTCGATGGCGCCGAGAACGGCGCGGGACAGACCCCGCGGCGAGTAATCGCCATCCCGGGGCGCGGGCGCGCTCCCGAATCCCGGAAGGTCGATGCGGACGCAGCGGTAGTGGTCCCGTAGATGCGGAAGCCACGGCTCCCAGAACCCGCGGTGGCCTCCGTAGCCGTGCAGGAGTACCAGTGGCGGGCCGGAGCCTTCATCCGACCACGCCGCCGCGGCACCGCCGCGATTCACGGACCGTCCAGACGCCACCGGGTCGCCCCTCTCGCGACCGCCCGATCCGCCCAGTCCGGATGGCAGGTGAAGAGGAACACCTGGCGCTCCCCGGCGGTGCGCACCAGCAGGTCGAGGCCGCGCTCCCGTCTCTCGGGGTCCCAATTGACGAACACCTCGTCGAGGAAGAGCGGCAGGCGCTCCCCCCCCTCGTCGAGGTGTGCCACGAGAGCGAGCCGCAGCGCGAGGTACACCTGCTCCCGCGTGCCGGTCGAGAGGGGCTCCGCGACTTCGCGGGGGCCGTCGAGAGCCGGACCGGAAACCCGGAGCTCGCGACTGCGGTCGTCGGACACCTCCAGGCGGTCGTAGCGCCCTCCGGTCAGAAGCCGCAGGTTCTCGCCCGCGAGTCTCAGGATGTCCGGCTGGTGCGTCTCCCGCACACGCCGGTCCGCCTCGTCGACCAGGACGGAGAGGATCCACAGGCGGTCGTGCTCGCGGCGCAGGCGTTCGCGGTCCGCCCGCAGCTGGACGAGCTGACCCTCGAGGGCGTCGAGCGTCTCGCCCTCCTGGGGCATCTCGAGGCGAGAGGCGAGCGTGCGTTCGTCGGCGAGCCAGACCTCGATCGCGTCGGACCGGTCTTCGAGCTCGGCCTCCAGGCGGCCGACGGGGTCGGGCTCGGACAGCCACGCCACGCCCTCCCGCTCGGCCGCTGCCAAGGCCTGCTCGATCGACTGGAGATCCGCGTGCCGGGCCTCGAGTCGTGCCCGGCGCTGCTCGGCCTCGCGAGCAGCGGCGAGGCTGCGCTCTGCCTCCTCGGCGGCCTCGTCCGCGGAATCTCCGAACGGCGCGAGCCGCGCCTCCAGGTCTCGCAGTGCGGCCATCGCCGCAGTTTGCCGCTCCTGGGCCTCCAGCCGGAGCTGCTCGACCCGTTCGAGGCGGGAGGCGGCTCGGTCGGCGGCCGTCGCCCGCGTGCGGGCTCCCTGAAGTCGCTCGTTGAGGATTGCTGCGAGGCCGGTCGCCGTCGCCTCACCCCGCTCGGGAAGCAGGGCGGCGAACCTCGCGGTTTCGTCTTCGAGCGCCCGCAACTGGGACTCGAGGGGTCCGGCTTCGTCGGCGAGGTCGAGATCGTCCCGCAGCCACTCTCGGCAGGAGCCGAGCCGTCGGGCCAGTTCGGGATCGGGCCGCGGGCCGGCGCTGAGGCCCAGAGGACGGAGCATCGTGCTGACGGCTTCCCGTGCTTCCCGGATCGCGCGGGCTCGCTGCTCGGCCCCGAGAGCCTGCCGCGCGGCGGACGCCCGCGCCAGGCGGAGTCGCCGGATGCCCATGCCGACCAGGAGCACGCCCAGCAGCAGCAGCAGGAGAGCCCCGGAAGGTGACGGCGCGACCGGTATCTCCACGCCCGCGATTCCGGCGACACCGAGCGCGAGCAGGATCGCTCCGACGGCCACCGTGCCGGCCTCGGAGCCGAAGCGGGCCCCCGATCCGTCGCCGGTGGCCTGATCCGCGCCCGGGGGGTCGCGATCGGACGAGGGCCCGATGCGATCGGCCTCGACCCAGTCGGCCAGGGCGTCTTCCAGGCGGGGCAGGGCCAGCTCCATGAGCGCACGCGGCGCGGGCTCGGCCACCCAGGGGAGCCGCTCGACGGCGTCGTCGATGCGGCGGGCGAGCGCCCGTCGTTCCTGGCCGATGGCAGCGAGGCGGACGGTCAGGGGCTCGGCCGCCGCGACGCGAACCCGGAACGCGTCGATCTCGGCCGACGCATCGAGGAGGGCGCGATCGGCCTCGCCGACCGCCTCGGTCTCGAACGCGAGCTCCTCGGCCTCGGTTCGAAGCTCTTCCAGAGTGGTCCAAGCCGCCTCTACGCGTTCGCGGCGTCGGGCGAGTTCGGTGCTCGGCGACGGGGGCATACCGACCAGGGCCGCGGGGTCGCCGACCGAGGCCTCGAGCGCGGAGACGGCCACGAGTTCCTCCCGGACCGGCACCCAGAGCCGAAGCCGCTCGAGACGCTCCTTGACCGCCGCGCGGTCGTTGCGAGCCGATTCCAGGACCCGCCGGGTCTCCGCCAGACGATCGGCATCCCGCCGGCGCTGCTCGGCGCGTTCGCGCGCCTCGGGACGATGCCCGGAGATGCGTCGGATGTCTTCGTCGAGCTGCCGAATGCGCGGTTGGCCGCGACGGTCCGGACGCCAGAGTCCGCGCGCAGCGGTCTCGAGCTCGGTCGCGACTTCGCGAGTGGGTCGCAGATCCTGGGCCCCGAGGCGCCCGAGGATACGATCCTGGACGGCCTCCCAGCCGTCCTCGTCCAGGCTGGCCAGCTCCGCGAGCCGAATCGCGTAGACCTGCCGGAAGACGGACCGCGGAACGTGATCGACGAAGGGCAGGTCGTCGTTGCGCAGCGCATCCGACCGGCCGTTGCGACGCAGGGTCCCGACCGGCGTGGACCGCAGACGCCGGGTCACTTCGTATTCGGAGCCGTCGCGGGTCCGCAGCTGCGCGACACCACCCAGCTCGGTCCCGTCCCAGGGTGCGAACGGGTGTCGATCCGCCGCGGTCGGATAGATCCCGTAGAGGACCGTGCAGAGGAACTCGAAGAGCGAGGTCTTGCCCGCTTCGTTGCGACCCTGGATCACGACGAGTCCGCCGAGGGGATCCGCCCCGGAGTCGAGGTCCCGCAGTCGTCCGAATGCGTCGATGGCGAGACTGCGAATGTGCATCAGTCCGGCTCCCGCATCCACGAGACGAGGTCGGCGTCGGCGCCGGCCAGGACGCGTGCCAGGTACGCGTTCAGGGTCTCGGTGCGCTCGTCCCATCCCTGGAGTGCCGAACGGAACCGCTCTCCGTCCGCGGCTCCGGTGCGCAGGCGTTCGAGCTCCTGGAGCGCGTATCCCAATGCGTCCTCTCGATCCCGGTGCGCGTCGGGATCGACGGGGGCATGGACTCCGTCGGCCTCCACCGCGACGTCGAGGACCCCGAGCTCACCGACCAATTCGCTCTCGAGGGTTTCTCGCTCGGCCGGATCGCGCAGCGCCCGCCAGAGCGGTGTCCCGCCGTGCATCCGGATCCGGAGCATCCACTCGCATCGGGCTCCCGGCTCTCCCTCGAGCCAGGACTCCCACCTCTGCACCGTCGATCGGATGAGCGCATCGAGCGAGTCGACCTCCTCCCATCCCGCCCAGTCGAGGGTCTCCCACCGGACGGGTGCGAACGACCGGAACACCACCTGCGCGGGATGCCCGCCGTCGAGTTCGACGAGCAGCCCTCCGCGAGCGCCGGACTCTGCCGGGGTTCGGCCCTGGATGTTGCCGGGATAGTGGATCGCCGGTTCGTCGAGGAGTTCCTGACGCCGATGCACGTGCCCGAGCGCCCAGTAGTCGAAGCCGCGCTTCCGGAGCGCCCCGACCGTGGTCGGCGCGTAGCGCGCGTGGTCTTCGGCTCCCCGGGACGATCCGACCTGAGCGTGGAGAACGGCGACTTCGGGGAGCATTCCCGCCGGCGTGGGGAAGCGGCTCGACAGGTCCCGGCCCTCCCGGTCGGTCGCGTGGCCGACGGCGCTGATCCACCCGGTGGGCCGGCCCTGGCGATCGTGGACCGCGATGCGGACGGGACCGTCGCCGTCGGCCACGTGGATCCCTGCCGGCCAGGCGATGCGGGAACGCCGTTGTTGCCGACCGGGGTCGTGGTTTCCCGTCGCGTAGACCACCGCGATGCCCACGTCGGTGAGCCGGCGCAGCTCGTCGAGCAGGAAGCGCTCCGTCTGGAACGACAGCGTGGCGCCGTCGAAGAGATCGCCCGCGATGACGACCGCGTCGACACTCTCGTCGAGCGCCGTATCGACCGCTGCACCGAAGGCCTCGCGCACCGCTCCGCGCAGCCGACGCCGGACCTCCGGACGCCGTCCGGCGAACGGCGTGTCGAGGTGTACGTCGGCGAGGTGGAGGAAGCGCATCATTCTCCGAAGCTACCCAAGGCCTCCGGGGAGGCCAGGGGGCACGTTGAACCGGGGTGCAATTGGTCTATCTTGCAAGGATATACCCCCAAGGGACCCTCCGATGAGCGACACCACCGAAGCGGCAGTCCGACGGATCCGCGAAGATTCTCCCACCGTCGACGCCGTCTGTCGGCAACTCGGCCGAGAGGGCGACGGCGACGACGGCCCGCTCCAGGTCGCCTTCGCGGAAATCTTCCTTTCGAAGGCCACCCACGATTTCCTGCGCGGTCGCAGCACCGACGCTCTCGCCCAGTTGGTCGAGGGCGCCTATGGGTTCCTCGAGACCAGCCGTCCGGAGCGGGTCGACGTTCAGGTCTTCAACCCGGACGTGGACAACGAGGGGTGGTACGCCCCGGTGACGGTGATCCGCACCAACATCACCGAGCGGCCGTTCGTCGTCGATACGATTCGCGAGTACTTGCACGCGCAGGACCTGCCGATCGAGCACAACGTGTATCCGGTGCTGCACGTCGATCGGGACGAGGACGGTGGGATTCTCCGGATCAAGCCCTCGTCCGAGGGAGGTCCCCGCGAGTCGCTCGTGCACTGCGAGATCACGCGTGTCGCCGACGAGCCGACGCTGGAGCGGCTGAAGGCCGGACTCGAAGACCGACTGCGCGACGTGCGTCGCGCGACGGACGATTTCGGCGCGATGACCGATCAGTTGCGCGCGACCGCCGAAGAGCTGCAAAGCCTCAGGGATCGAGTGCCGGGCCGAGGTGAAGAGATCGACGAGGCGCGCTCGTTCCTCGAGTGGCTGGCCGAAGACGCTTTCGTCTTTCTCGGCTATCGAGGCTACGACCTGATCGAGAAGGGAGCGGGAAGCTTCGTCCAGGTCGAGGAGGGCTCGGGGCTGGGCATCCTCCGGGACGAGGGGGACTCTTCGTTCGCGGCGCCGGTGCAGGTCGGCGACATGCCCGCAGCCATGCGGGAGCTGGCTCTCGAAGGTCCGCTCCTGATCATCAGCAAGACCAACGCCGAGGCGACGGTCCACCGCCGGGCGCGGATGGACTACATCGGCGTCAAGAAGCTGGGTCCGGATGGACGGGTCACGGGGGAACGCCGCTTTCTCGGGCTGTTCACGTCCAGAGCCTTCGGCGAACAGGCCGAGCGCATCCCGATCCTCCGGGAGAAGCTTCGGCATATTCTCGACGACGCCGCGGTCGCCGAGGGGTCGCACGACTACAAGGAGATCAACTCGATCTTCAACTCCATGCCGAAGGAGGAGCTGTTCCTCACCTCGGCAGAGGAGATCGGACGCGACATCCAGACGGTCCTCACCACCTACCACGCCGAAGGCGTTCGGGTCACCCTGCGCGACGACCCGTTGCGTCGGGGAGTCGCCGTGATGGTGATCCTCCCCAAGGAGCGGTTCAGCGCGGAGGTGCGGCGCCGCATATCCAAGGCGCTGACCGAGGAATTCGGCGGTGAGGTGCTGAACTACCATCTGGCCCTGAGTGCCGGAGACCAGGCCCGTCTCCATTTCTATGTCGCGGGGGACCCGGATCGCATCGCGTCCGCGGATCCCACGGACCTGGAGGTCCGGGTGCGGGAGTTGATCCGCACGTGGACCGACCTGGTGCGCGAGGGACTCGAGCGCGTCCGCCCCGGCGACGAGGCCCGGCGTCTCGCGCGGGTCTACGGTGAGGCGTTCGCGGCCGAATACCAGGCGGCCACGTCTCCCGCGACGGCGGTGCGCGACATCCTGCAGTTGGAGGCGATGGGGGCAGACGAGCGACGTGTGTCGGTCGCGCTCAACGACGTGACCCAGCCACCCGAGGCGGCGGGTGGCGAGCCCGTGACCGAGCTGAAGCTCTACCTGCGCGGAGGGCGTCTGATCCTCTCGGACTTCATGCCCATCCTCGAGGACTGCGGCCTGCGGGTGGTGGCGGTGAGCCCCTTCGAGGTGTCGGGGCCGGAGGTCGAATCGGGGATGCTCTACTCCTTCGCCCTCCAGGACGGCGAGGGCGCTCCCCTGGATGTGGCGGCGCTCGGATCCCTGCTGGGCCAGACGGTTCTCGCCGTGCGGGCCGGGGATGCGAGCAGCGACCGACTCAACGCACTCGTCGTCCAGGCGGGCCTCCATTGGCGCGAGGTGGACGTCCTCCGCACCTACACGGGCTACGCCTTCCAGGCGGGCGCCGTGCCGTCGAGGGTCTCCATCCCCGCGGCTCTCGAGGAGTATCCCGAGATCGCCACGCTCCTCTTCTCTTGGTTCCAGACCAAGTTCGACCCCGCGAAGGGCTCGGGAATGGAGGAACGGGTCGCAGCGGTGGAGGAGATCCGAGAGCGCTTCCATGATGCCCTCGCCGATGTCGAGTTGCTCGCCGACGACCGCGCGCTGCGGCGAGTCGCCGTGCTGATCGACGCCACGGTCCGCACCAACTACTACCGATGCGGTGGACGTGTACCGAACCGACGCTCGGGCGGTGCTCCGTACACCTCGCTGAAGTTCGACGCCCAGGCGCTCGAGGCGATCCAACGGACTCGTCTGCGGACCGAGGTCTACGTGCGGTCGTCCCGCATGGAGGGCGTGCACCTGCGGGGTTCGGCAGTGGCTCGTGGCGGCATTCGCTGGAGCGATCGCCCCGACGACTTCCGTACCGAAGTGCTGGGCCTGGTGAAGACCCAGATGGTCAAGAACGCGGTCATCGTTCCCGGTGGCTCCAAGGGCGGCTTCGTGCCGACGCGGCTTCCCGCGGACCCGGAAGCCCGGGGCGAGGAGGCCAAGGAGCAGTACCGGACGTTGATCCGGGGCCTGCTGGATCTCACGGACAACCTCGATGTCGAGGGTGAGGTTCTGGCCCCCGAGAACGTCGTCGCGTGGGACGATCCGGACCCGTATCTCGTCGTGGCCGCGGACAAGGGCACGGCGAAGTTCTCGGACGTGGCCAACGCCGTTGCCGACGAGTACGGATTCTGGCTCGGCGACGCCTTCGCCTCCGGGGGGTCGTACGGATACGACCACAAGATCGTCGGCATTACGGCCCGGGGGGGGTGGGAGTGTGTCAAACGGCACTTCCGTGAGATGGGCAAGGACATCCAGAGCGCACCCTTCACGGTGGTCGGCATCGGGGACATGAGCGGGGACGTGTTCGGCAACGGCATGCTGCTGTCCGAGCAGATCCGACTCGTCGCCGCCTTCGACCATCGGCACATCTTCATCGATCCCGACCCGGATGCCGCCGCGACGTTCGCCGAGCGGAAGCGAGTCTTCGAGCTCGGACGGTCGTCGTGGGAAGACTACGACACGGACGTGCTCAGCCCCGGCGGCATGATCGTCTCGCGAGGCTCCAAGGCCGTCGTCCTCACCCCCGAGGCCAGGGCGGCGCTCGGCCTGGACGACGATGGCCAGCCGCTCGACGGGGAGACCCTGATCCGGGCGGTGCTGCGGGCGCCCGTCGAGTTGCTGTGGAACGGCGGGATCGGGACCTACGTGAAGGCTTCGTTCGAGGCCCACTCCGATGCGGGAGACGCTTCCAACGATGCCGTACGGGTCGACGCGACCGAGTTGCGCTGCGCCGTGGTCGGGGAAGGGGGCAACCTCGGGCTGACCCAGGCGGCCCGCATCGAGTATGCGCTGCGTGGAGGGCGGGTGAACACCGATGCCCTCGACAACTCCGGTGGGGTGGCTCTGTCCGACCGGGAGGTGAACCTCAAGATCCTGCTCGAGCCGCCCGTCCGCAGCGGTGATCTCGACCCCGATGCCCGTAACGAACTGCTGCGGGCGCTCACCGACGACGTGGCAGAGCGTGTCTTGCGGGACAACTGGTCGCAGAGCATGGCGGTTTCGCTCGACGAGGTGCGCCAGGCCGAACAGCTCGACGAGTACCGGGACCTCATGACCACGCTCGAGCGGGGTGGCATGCTGGATCGCGCGTCCGAAGGGCTGCCCTCGTTCGAGACGCTCGTGGAGAGGGCCGACAACGGCGTCGGACTCCTCCGTCCGGAGCTCTGCGTGCTGCTCGCCTACGCGAAGCTCTCCGTGAAGTCCGCGGTGGTGGAGGCTGCTCTGCCCGACGATTCGTCGGTCGCCCGGTATCTGGATCGCTACTTCCCGGTCGAGGCCATTCGGAGTGCGGGCCGAGAGGCGTTGGTGTCCCACCCGCTCCGTCGCGAGATCATCACGAGTCAGGTAACCAACGACCTCGTCGACCTGATGGGTGCCACCTTCGTCCATCGTCTCGTTCGCAACACGGGTCGGACGGGTGACGAGGTGGTTCGGGCCTGGGTGATCGCCTCGCGGGTGACGGACCACGCCCGGTACATCGACGAACTGGCGCACGGCGCCGGGCAGAAACTGAGTGCCGCCAACGCCTATCGATGGATCCTGGGGTTGTCCCGGGTGCTGGAGCGGACGACCCGTTGGGTCCTGCAGAACGTGTCGTTCGAGGGAGATGCGGAGGGCGTAATCAACGAGAACCGTTCAGGCCTCAAGACTCTACGGAAGGAATTCGGAGACATCGTGGCCGGCGAGGATCGCGAACTGTTCGTTCGGCTCGTCGGCGATCTCGAGGCGCTCGGTGCAGAACCCGAGTTCGCACGTGAGATGATCACGCTCCGCTTTCTCGATCAGATGCTCGAGATCGCCCGTGTGGCCCGGAAGACGGATGCGGACACGATGGACACGGCGCGTGCCTTCTATCGAATCTCCGAGCGCCTGCACGTGCCGTGGATTCGAGAGTCGATCTTCGCGAGCGCGCAGGACGACCGCTGGGAACAGCGAGCGGCCCAGGCGTTGGCCGACGACCTCACCCGCGCCCACCACCGCATGGTGTCTCAGGTCATGCGGGAGCGGGTCGCGGGCGCGGACGTCGACTCGGCGGCCAGCCGACTTCTGGAGGAGCGCCGGCGCGACCTGGACCGCTTTCAGCGCCTCCTGGACGAGATCCGCGCCGACGCGTCCACGGGTCTCTCGGGACTATCGGTGGCCGTCCGGGAAATGACGCTCCTGTCCGAGCGGGTCAATCTGCCCGGACTGGGGTCCTAGGAGCCCGCGGCCGCCAGGACCTCGTCGACGTACCGGTCGGCGCCCGCGAGCACCTTGACCACGTCGGCCTTCGCCTCCGCCGAAGCGAGTTCGGTCGCGAAGCGCATGAGGACGCCCCGGACGGCCTCGCGAGATTCCTGGTCGGCGCTCTTGCCGCGGCCCTTGGCTCTAGAGCGGGCCGGGCGTGCGGCGGCCTTCTTCCGAGTCGCTGCGCGCGGGGTGGAGCGCTTCTTCCGACGACCGCCTCCTGCGCTCGCACGACGCTTGACCTGCAGCGGGTACCGAGCGTGGAACTGCCGCACCGAGAGGGGTGCGATCGAGGGAAAGCGGCTCCTGGCCCGCTCGAAGAGCTCGCCGGACGCGGCACTGGGGTTCTTCCCGAGTTCGGCTTCTACCCAGGTCATGACTTCCGCAATCACTTCGGCCATATGGCTTCCTCTGAGGACCCACTATGGAGTGGGATTTGGGGGGAAAGAGCAGATGTATGATATCACGACAGTCGGCCGCTCCACAGAGTCGGCGACTGTCGGATCAATGTCCGCCGAGTCTCAGGAATATTGATCCGCGCACCCCTTCCAAGTCATCACTGCCGGCCAGGAAGAGGTCGTCGGCGCCGCCGATCCATCGATACCCCACGCCGGCCCCGGCCGAGAAGGGGCCCGGCAGATCGACTTCCGTGTGCAGGGCAGGCTCCACGACGACAAAGGTCTCGGTGTCGAACCGCGAGCCCGTCAGCCTGCTGCGGAGAGTGACGGCCCCTCCGCCGATGAGGAGTCGAGGGACCACGGGAAGGAACCCCAGCGGTCGTTCCAGAAACAGACCGCCGTAGCCCATCCCCAGCTCCAGCCCCGAACCCTCCATCACCGGGCCCTCGTCGACCTTTCGAAGTGCGCCCCAGAACCCTCCGCCGAGACGCAATCCCGCGTCGAGGTGGAGGGTCGCCGAGGCCCCGGCCCAACCCGAGGAGAGGCCGGCGACGCGCGTCAGACCGAGATGTGCCTCGATGGATGCGGCCGGTCCGGATGAAGGCGGCGCCTGGGCGGCGGCCGCCGATGCGGTCGACAGGAACAGCAGGCCGAGGGGGAGCAGGCGCCGAATGCGAAACGTCTTCGGTCTGCGGGAATGCTCGATCATCTCGAGACGTGCTCGCTTGATGTGCCCTCGAGGCCGCTCGTCGAAGCGCCGCGGCTCGGTGGGTCGGAGTTGTTCGAGACCATGTTCCCGCTGGATCTGAGGACACCGGAAGATGCGCCCGCGTGCGGTCCGGCATCAAGCGGAGCGGATGCCACCGAGGATGGAGCTCCGGTCGGCTGGCGCCGATCCTCGCTCACCTCGCGGAGGAACTGGTTGGTCCGACTCGGACCGACCCGCGTCGGCCGCTCGGGTCGAACCTACGGTTCTGGCCCCCGCCTTTGGCGTGTGCCGCGTCCTCGCTGCGCGAGGCCGCTGAATCCGGCCGTGCCTGGACGGTGGGTAAGAACGAGAAAGGCCTC
>JAHHMJ010000318.1 GCA_018678395.1 Gemmatimonadota bacterium
CAGGCCGCCGGCGAACTTCGACGCTGCGTAGCGCCAACGCGAGACGGGCAGCGCCAACGCATAGACGTGTCCATGCCGGTGGTCCCAGCTCCAGGCACTCAGGGCGACGGTCGCTCCCGCCGCTACCGCCATGAGCGGGAAGAGAGGGCTGATCGTCGCCATCTGCAGCCAGACGTCCGAACTCTGGAGCGTGGCGTCAGCCCGCATGCGCCCGACGATGAGGAAAGGCACTCCGAAGGCGGCGACGACCCAGGGGAGCAGGCCCCAGCGCGCAGCCTTCCAGTGCAGGGAAAGGAGTTGCCTGGTCATGCGTCAGTCCTTGTCGAAGGGGCCGATGGGGGCACGGGAACGCTGCGACCGGAGGAGCTCGACGAATCCCTCCTCGAGGTCGAGGTCGACGACGTCACGAAGTCGCTCCGGCCCGTCCGCGAACCAGGAGGCGTGGTCGTCGTCCCAACCGCGCACGACCCAGGTTTCGTAGGACGAGACGCCGTTGGCCGGTTTGCGGTCGAGCACGACGAAGGGCGGCTCGGTTCGGGCGGGTCTGGTCGGGGTGAAGGCCTCCGGTCGCGTCGGCTCCACCCGCAGGTGCTTGATGCCGTTCTTGAACACGGTCATGGGGACTTCGGCGACCAGTGATCCCCCGTCCATCACGCCGACCCAGTCGCAGATGCGCTCGAGTTCGTGCACCAGGTGCGACGAGATGAAGACGGTCGCGCCGGTCTCGGACACGTAGTCGAGGACGGTCGTCATGACGTCGCGCCGGACCACGGGATCGAGCCCGTCGGTGGGCTCATCGAGAACGAGGAGTTCGGGGCGCTGCGCGAGGGCCAGCGAGACGAGGAGCTTGCCGACCTCGCCCTTCGACATGCGGGCGATCTTGCGGCTGGGGTCGAGCCCCAGCCGTTCGACCAGCTGGTCCGCCCAGTGCGGATCCCACTGGCGGTGGAAGGCCGCATGGAAGCGCAGCGCTTCGTCGACCGTGAGATGCGGGTAGACGTGGGGCCGCTCGGGCACGTAGCCGAGACGCGCGAGGATGTGCGGCATGTCGCGAGGCACCGATCCATCCAGCACGCGGATCTCGCCCGAGTTCGGCTTGGCCATCCCCATGAACAGCCGGATGGTCGAGGTCTTGCCCGATCCGTTGGGGCCGAGGAAGCCGTAGATCGACCCCCGCGGTACTCTGAGGCTGAGCTCGTCGAGTCGAAACGCGTCGCCGGGACTCCATACCACCCGGTCGAGTTCGATGGCGTACTTCATGCTGGCTCCGATGTGACCGGGGCGGCAGCGCCCTGCTCCATGACGGCAGCGAGGGCGCCGATGAGTTCGTGTCCGGCGAGGCCCATGCGGGCGGCTTCCACCAGGGCACGCCGAGCGATGTCTTCTGCGTGGCGCGCCCGCTCCTCTTCACGGACCGCGGCCGGGACCGCCTGGACGAAGGTGCCGGCGCCGTGTCGCATCTCGACGAAGCCGTCGAGCTCGAGTTCGCGGTACGCCTGCACGACCGTCGCGGGGTTTACCCGGGCCGTGCGTGCGAGCTGGCGCACGGAGGGCAGCGGGTCGCCCTTGTTCAGGTCACCGGCCGCAACCGCAACCCGGACCCGCGCGGCGATCTGCGCGTAGAGCGGATTCGGACTGCGAGGATCGAGATCTTCGAACATCCAGGTCTCCGGAATCGTCGATGCGGACAGCACGTCCGCGTGCGGCGGCCGGGTGTCCCGGTGTATGGGTCGACCGATACACCATGACACTCAGCCTCGACCGGTCCCACGAGAGCTGAAGCCCGCCGCTCGGACCGGCGTGGCCGAGAAGCGCGCGAATCCCTACTTTCCGCGCCCCTCAGGTCGACCCGAACCCCACGATCCATGCCGTCTCCCGCTCGCTCCTCGCGCACGTACTCGCGCCTCGGTCCCGCGGGGCTCGTCGCAGCCCTGGCCCTCGTCGCCTCCGGTCCGTTCACTCCGCGACCCGCCGCCGCCCAGACGCCCGTCGCCGTCCCGCCCGATGCCCCCGCGCGCTACCACCCGCTGCCCTCGGTGCGCGCCCAGGCGGAGGAGATGCAGGGCTGGGTCGAGGCTCGGGTGGAGCGGGTGCTGCCCGCCCTGATGGCGGAGTACGACGTCGACATGTGGATCCTCTCGATGCGCGAGTACGGGGAGGACCCGGTGTTCTGGTCGATCATCTCGCCGACCACCTTCGCCGCCCGGCGCCGTTCGATCTACATCTTCACGCGCCAGGATGACGGCAGCGTCGAACGACTCGCTCTGGGCGGCTCCAGCCAGGGTGGACTCTTCGAGATCTACCGTTCGGCCAGACCGGCCCCGACCGGCGAGCAGGCCGAGTTGTGGGGCAACGAGCAGTGGCGGCTGCTGAACGAGGTCGTGTCGGATCGCGATCCCGGAAACATCGTGCTCAACATCGACGACACGTGGGCCTTCGCCGACGGCCTGGCGTCCGGTGAGCGGGAGGCTCTGGAAGAGGCGCTGGGGGAGAAGTACCTGGCTCGGGTGCGCCGCGAACCACGGCTCGCCACCGACTACATCTCGATCCGCGTTCCCGAGATGATGCCGCGCTACCGGAAGGTCATGGAGACGGTGCACGCCATGATCTCGGAGGCCTTTTCGAACAGCGTCGTCACACCGGGCGTGACCACGACCGACGACGTCGTGTGGTGGCTGCGCCAGCGGGTGGTCGACTCGGGGATGGACACCTGGTTCCAGCCGTCGGTCTCGGTGCAGCGTGAGGGCGGCGTGCCTTCGGGCGGACCCGCCGTGATCCAGCCCGGTGACCTTCTGTGGACGGATTTCGGGGTGATCGCCCAGCGGCTCAAGACGGACACGCAGCACCTCGGCTACGTACTGCGGGAAGGCGAAACCGAGGTGCCCGCGGGATTGCGGGCGTGCCTCGCCGCCAGCAACCGCATGCAGGACATCCAGCTCGCAGAGATGACGCCGGGCCGCAGCGGCAACGAAGCGCTTCGCGCTGCCCTGGACCGCATGGATGAAGAGGGAATCGAGGGCACGCTCTACTCCCATCCGATCGGCGATCACGGTCACGGCGCCGGTCCCCTGATCGGACGGTGGGACAGCCAGGAGGGCGTGCCGGGCCGTGGCGATGCCCTGATCCGACCCTCGACCTGGTACTCGATCGAGTTGCAGGCCTCGATGCCGATCGCCGAATGGGGCGGCGAGCGGGCCTCCTGCCGGCAGGAGGAGGAGGCGTACCTCGACGAGGACGGCCAGCGGCACTGGGTGTTCCGGCGCCAGACCGACTTCCACCTGGTCTGGTAGCGGCACCCCGCGCGAGGCGCGGAGTACATCCCGCCATTCGGTCGCCCCGCGATCGTCGCGATCGTCGTGGTGCACACCGAGCCCCATCCCTCCCTTCGACTTCTCTGGCGATGAACTACTGGTTGATGAAGAGCGAGGCCGACGTCTATTCCATCGACGATCTGGCCCGGGACGGCAGCACCATGTGGGACGGCGTCCGGAACTATCAGGCCCGGAACCACATGAAGAACATGAAGAAGGGCGACATCGTGCTCTACTACCACTCGCGCCAGAAGCCTTCGGCGGTGACGGGGATCGCGCGGGTGGTGCGCGAGTCCTATCCGGATCCGACGCAGTTCGATCCGGACAACAAGTACTTCGATCCGAAGTCGTCCGAGGACGATCCGCGCTGGTGGCTCGTGGACGTCGAGTTCGTCCGGAAGTTCGACGATCCCGTCGGTCTGCCTGATGTGAAGGCCGAGAAGGGCCTGGCGGAGATGGTCCTGGTGAAGAACTCGCGCCTGTCGGTCCAGCCGGTCCGGAAGGCCGAGTTCGAACAGGTCCTCAAGATGGCGGGTGAGCCGCCTCTCTGAGCGGCGGCACGGGCGGTGGCGCGAGCGACGAGGCGGGCGTTGGCGACGGACGCTTGGCCGTGAGCCAGTCCTGCGGGGAGCGCGTCCGTGAGAGCTCGTCCGGACGCAGTCGAAACCAGCGGGCGACGAGCAGGATCTCCGCCGCTTCGTGAGGGCTGAGACCGCCCGGGCCCGGCTCGAACGCGCCGAAGACGGCGTCCACGCGACCGGCCACCCGCTCGCGGGCTGCACGGGACTTCGGATGCGGAAGGGTATCGCGTAGACGCCCCCCTCGAATCAGGTGGACCCGGTCGTCTCCGCGATGGCCGGGCACCCGGTAGACGAAGCTCAAGGCGTCGACCTCGCCCCGGAAACCCGTCAGCTCCTCCTGGAATCGGCGCAGTCGCTCGAGGCGATCCCGGACGAGGGCGGCGTATTCGAAGTCGCGACGGGCGGCGGCATCGGCCATGCGCTCGGACAGGATGGTCAACGGAGCGTGGCCCCGCCCCTCGAGGAAACGCCGCGCCTGTCGAACCCGCTCCGCGTAGTCGCGCGCCCGCGGCCGCCCGCAACAGGGCGCGAGACACGTTCCCAGGTCCGCGCGGAGGCACGCCGGAGATCGTTCGAGGGTCTCGCGACCGTCGAAGACGTCCAGCTGGTCGTCGAACACGACGGGCGTCGAGCCAGGGCAGTCGCGCAGTCCCAGCACGTGCGAGATGTCCCGAATCGTATGGGCGACGTGGCCGACGCGGGGGAAGGGTCCGTAGTAGGTCGATCCGTCATCGACGACCTGCGCGGCCGGAACGACTCGAGGTGCGGGCTCCCGCGTGATCTTCACGAACGCGTAGGCGCGTTTCCGCTTGTGCTGGACGTTGTACTTGGGCCTGTGGCGCTGGATCAGCCGCATCTCGCGTACGAGAGCGCCGAACTCGTCCGGCACGTAGTCCCAGTCGATGCGAGCGGTCTCTCGGATGAGGTCGCCAGGCTTCTCGCCGCGAGGGGCTCGGAAGTACGAGAGGAGGCGTGTCCGGACGCGGATGGACTTCCCCACGTAGAGCAACTCGTCGCCGGGACCCCACATCCGGTACACGCCGGGTCGGTTCTCGACGTCGGCGCGGACGGCTTCGCGCAGCTCCGGATTGGCGAGGGTATCGGCCACGGCGGGTGCGGGACGGGGTGGGATCGGGGGCCCGAAGATGACCCGAAGACCGGGTGTGTCGCAAGGCGGACGAGGCCGGTCCCGCCATTGAGGAGGCCGACCGTGTCCCCTAACCTCGTCGTCATGAGACGCTTCGGCCGTACCGTGCGCGACCCCCTCTGGAATACCATCCGACTCGACGAGACCGCGACGCGGATCGTCGACACGCCGGCCTTCCAGCGACTTCGCTACATCCGCCAGCTCGGTTTCGCTCACCTCGTCTATCCGGGGGCCACGCACACGCGCTTCGACCACGCGCTGGGGGTTTATCACCTGGCGTCGACGGCGCTGCGGCTGCTCCGCGAGGACGATCGAGGGCCGACGGAGGTGTGGGGGGATGCGGGGCTCATCCCCTATGCGGCGCTGCTCCACGACATCGGTCACTATCCCTACTCGCACGCCCTCGAGGAACTCGAGTCCGATGCGATGCCCGCCGGCCACGAGGAGATCAGCGCCCGGTTCTTCGAAAGTGCGGAGCTGCGGGCGGCCCTCGAGCCGCTCGGAACCGGGGCCGCGGCCCGCATCCACGGCCTCATCCGCGGGGAGAGCGACTCGCCGCTGAGAGGACTGGTGAGTGGTTCGCTCGATCTCGACAAGCAGGAGTACCTGCGGCGAGACGCCCGTTTCTGCGGCGTGCCCTACGGCGAGGTCGACGTCGATCGACTGCTGCTCGGGATGACGATGCTTCAGGATCCGGAGACGGGTCGGTGGGAGGTCGGCGTGCACGAGAAGGCCGTGGCCGCCCTCGAGTCGCTGCTGTTCGCGAAGTACCAGATGTTCCGCAACGTGTACTGGCACCACGCCGTGCGGTCGGCGACCGCGCTGTACAAGCGCATCGTCGAGGAATCGGTCCGCAGCGGGTTGCTGGAGGGAGACGAGCTGGTCGGTCCCACCGACGAGGAGTTGCTCTACGAGATCACCCGGCGCGCACAGAATTCCGACGACGAGGTCGCCGAGCGGCTCGAGACCCGTTGGATCCCGGCTCTCCGGCAGCGTCGGCTTCCGAAGAGGGCCCTCGAGCTGACCGCAGCGGATCTGCGGGGGCGGCGGGTGGAGGACTGGGCGGTCGGGGATTCGCCGTGGAAGCGGGCAATCGAAGACGACCTGGCCCGCGACCTCTCCCTGGAGCCGGGGGAGGTCATGATCGACTTCCCGGCCAAGCAGGCCATGTTCCAGCTGGATCTCCTGGTCCAGCGGCGGGACGGCTCGGTGCAGCGCATGGGGCCCGGCGGTGTACCGGGACTCCTGGACCTGCCCAGGGTCGCGCAGGAACTCTACCACACCTCCCGTGCCCTACGCGTGTTCACCTTCGAGCGGCGCCGACTGGAGCCGGAGCAGCTCCTCGACCGGATCACCCGACCGGATCGGGGTGGTCCGTAGACGTCGAGGCACCGTTCGACGATCCGACTGCGCGGATCACCACGGCGGTGATGTTGTCGGGCCCGCCACGCGTCAACGCCGCGGCGATCAGGCGGGCGGGAGCCTCGTCGAGGGAGTCGTCGCCGAGCGCTTCGCACAGGACGCTTCGGATCTCGTCATCGGCAACCGGTCCGGTGAGCCCGTCGCTGCACAGCAGCAGGAGGTCGCCGTCCCGTACGTCGTCCTCCCCCACGTCCGGCTCGGGTGCCGCGTCGATGCCGACGGCCTGCGTGAGCACGTGCGACATGGGATGCGTGGCCGCGGCCGACGGCGCGATCTGCCCGGTTTCGACGGCTTCGGCGACCCAGGTGTGATCGCGGGTGATTGCGCGAAGCTCGCCGCTCCGAAGCCGGTAGAGACGGGAGTCGCCGACGTGGGCGAACATCATGCGCCCCGACGGGCACAACCGGGCGGCGGTGAGGGTCGTGCCCATCCCCTCGTGGGTGGGCTCGACGTCGACGGCGGAGCGGATACCCTGGTGGGCCGCGATGACTCCTTGAGCCATGGTTCCGCCCCGGTCCGGGCCCGATGCTACCGTGTCGGAGCCGACCGCGTCGACGAATGCGCGGACCGCCACTGCGGATGCGTCCGCGCCGGCCGGGTGGCCTCCCATGCCGTCGGCTACCACGGCGAGGCCCGCGGTGGGATCGGTCCACCACGAGTCCTCGTTGCGTGTGCGCACGTGCCCCTTGTGCGATGCGCCGAACATGTCGTATCGAAAGGCCATTCGTGGAGGATCGGAAGGATTTCCCGTTTCGTCCAGAGCCGGGGGCCGCCGATGCGGTTCGGAGGGGGGGAACCGGCTTTCGGGGATGGGTTACGAATGCCTGAGTTCGTCCCCCGGGAACCCCTCGGGACAGGGGGGTAGGACAGAGGGCTCGCTTGACAACGCGAGCACTGCCCCCGAGGTTCAAGGGCTTCGGACTATACGAGCGAAGAGCCGGGCGTGGAACTCCTCACGATCGCGCGCCGGACGGTCGGGCAACAGCGCAACATGCGCTCTGCCCCAAGGAGATAGATGCATGGCTGGAACCGCCACCAAGAGCCGTACGAAGCGGAAGGGCCGCAACCCGCTTGCGAGCTTCGACGCCAGCGTCGAGGAGCAGACTGCCCTCGACCAGTATCTTCGGGACGTCAGCCGCCACGAGCTGATCACCCCGGAGCAGGAGAAGATTCTCGGAGCCCGTGCCCAGAAGGGCGACGAGGACGCGGTCCAGGAGTTGGCGCGCGCCAATCTGCGCTTCGTCATCAGCGTTGCGAAGAAGTATCAGAACCGCGGTGTCTCGCTGACCGATCTCATTCAGGAAGGGAACGTCGGACTCGTCACGGCCGCCCGGAAGTTCGATCCGGAGCAGGGCGTGAAGTTCATTTCCTATGCCGTGTGGTGGATCCGTCAGGCCATCCTGGCGGCTCTCGCGAATCATGGCCGCTCGGTTCGCGTGCCGCTGAACCGGGCGAGCGATCTGGCGCGAATCTTTCGCGAGAAGGAGCGCCTCAAGCAGGAACTCGGACGTGAGCCCTCGCCCGAGGAGCTGAGTGCCGCCACCGACCTGACTCCGGAGCTCGTGGAGTCGCTGCAGACGCTGAACGCCGCCGAGATCCGTCTGGATGCGCCGATCGGCGACAGCGAGGACTCGCAGCTCGTCGAGCGGTTCATCACCGAGGAAGCCGCCGAGCCCGAGATCGAAGTCGAGAGCCGGCTCCTCACGGAGGCGGTGACCGAGGCGCTCGCCACGCTCGATGCGCGGGACGCGAAGGTTCTGCGGCTCTACTTCGGGCTCGAGGGTGAGCGCGAGCACACCCTCGAAGAGATCGGCAACATGCTCGGCGTGACCCGCGAGAGGATTCGTCAGCTCCGCGATCGCGCCCTCCGTCGCCTGCGCGAGGGCGGTAAGGGTGCTGCGCTGGAGTCGTTCGCCGCGTGACCCGTCGGGTCGTGCTCGGGCACGACGTGTACACCGCGCCCCCCGGTCGGCCTCGAGCCGGTCGGGGGGCGCGGTCGTTCCAGGTCGGGTGAAGGTGCCCGACGACCTCTGGGGAGAAGTCCGGGAGTCGACCGGCGGGGTCTATCGGGTGTACCTCGACGACGGTTCCGAGGTGGAGGCCTTCCTTCGAGGACGCCTCAAGCGGGAAGCGCGTGCGGGTGACAAGGTCGTGATCGGCGACCGCGTTCGCATCGGGTCCGAGCATCAGGGCGACGAGATCGTCCGCACGATCGAGGAAGTCGCACCCCGTCGAACCCGGATCGTGCGTCGGTCGGGGCCGGGCCGAAAGCCAAAGGCCGTGGCAGCGAATCTGGATCGACTGGTCGTGGTGCAGTCGCTGCGCGCACCGGACCCACGGCTCGAGGTGATCGATCGTTTCCTCGTGCTGGCCGAGGTCGACGAGATCCCGGCACTTCTGGTGCTGAACAAGACGGACCTCGAGGGGGCGGCCGAGCAGGCGGATCTTCTCGAGGCCCTCTACCGCGACGTCGGGTACTCGGTGTTGCGTACGAGTCCGGTCACCGGAGAGGGCATTCCGGCCCTCGCCGAGGCGTTGTCCACGGGGGTGTCCGCGCTGGTGGGACCGTCGGGCGCCGGCAAGTCGACGCTGCTCAACGCCGTGGAACCCGGGCTCGAGCTCCGGACGGGGATCGTCTCACGGGTGGCGGGTCGTGGCCGACACACGACGGTGTCATCTCGCATGATCCCCCTGAGCGGCGGCGGATTGGTGGCCGACACCCCGGGGTTCGGGGACGTCGGCCTGTGGGGCGTCGGTGAGGCGGAGCTGGAGCGCTGCTTTCCCGACATCGCCCGGTATGGCGAAGGGTGCCGGTTCCGCGGCTGTCGGCACCTCGAAGAGCCGGGCTGCGCGGTGAAGGAGGCCGTCGAGGAGGGTTGGATCGCGCCCTCGCGGCTGGCCTCGTTCAGTGCGCTTCGAGAGGAGGCTCGAGCGGACGCTCGGAAGGGTCGGCGTCCCGGGGAATGACGCGGGGGCTGCCCGTGGATTCATCGGTGCGAACGCTCAAGGGCCACCGGTAGACCTGCTCCAGCACCGGCTCCGTGTAGACCTCCGCGGGCACGCCCTCGGCGACGGCCTTTCCGCAGTCCATCAGCAGGATGCGGTCCGCGAAGCGGGCGGCCAGGTCCAGATGGTGTGTGATGAGCAGCACGGTCGTGCCCTCGTCGACAGCCCGCCGCAGAAGTCCGAGGATGGCCATCTCGTGACGGATGTCGAGGCTGGCCGTCGGTTCGTCCAACACGAGGGCGCGCGGGCGTTGCGCCAACGCCCGGGCGATGCGTACGCGCTGGAGCTCGCCCCCGGACAACGTCTGCACGTTACGCGACACGAGGTGCTCCACGTCACAGCGTGCCAGCGCATCGTTCACGGCCGCGTGGTCCTCGGGCCCCTCGGCGCGTAAGGGGCCGAGGTGGGGGAAGCGCCCCATGGCGACGAGTGCCCGCACGGAGATGGGAAAGGGAATCGACTCCACCTGGGGGACGGCCCCGATGTTGCGAGCGAGTTCCCGGCGGTCCCACGCGGCGACGGGACGCCCGCCCACGAGCATCTCGCCTCGTTCGGGCCGCACGATGCCCATGAGGGTCCGCATCAGCGTCGACTTGCCGGATCCGTTCGGACCGAGGACGGCGTACAGCGTCCCCGACGCGACGTCGAGTTCGACCCCGTCCAGAGCGGGCCCCCGGCTCCCGGGGTAGCGGACCACGAGGTCCCGCGCTTCGAACCTCATGTCATGCTCCGACGCAGCAGCACGAGGAAGACCGGTACGCCCACGAAGGCGGTGACGACGCCGATCGGGATCTCCGTGGAGCCGAGCAGCGTCCGTGCCCCGAGATCGGCGAGCACCAGAAAGGTGGCGCCGACCAGCAGGGACAGCGGCAGGAGGACCCGGTGGTCGGATCCGACCACCAGGCGGAGTGCGTGCGGAATCACGAGTCCTACGAAACCGATCACGCCGGCGACGGCCACGCCGGCTGCGGTCACGAGCGAAGCCACGACGTACGCGGTGCGTTTGACCGACTCGACATCCGCGCCCAGATAGGCAGCCGACTCCTCGCCGACCGACAGCAGGTTGAGCGGTCGGGCGAGCCCCAGCAGGATGAGGGCGGCGGGCAGGGTGTAGGCCGCGGCCACGCCCACGTCGCTCCACGAAGCCCCGGCGACGCTGCCCATCATCCACAGCACGGCGCTGCGAACGGTGCGGGCTTCGGCGAGGGCCAGGATCATGGCGATGGCGGCGGAGAAGAAGGCTCCGACCACCACGCCCGCGAGCAGCAGGACCCGCACGTCGAGGCGGCGATCGGCCGATGCGGCGACGCCGAACACGAGGAGAATCGCGAGCAGGGCGCCGGCGAATGCGGCGAGTGGCAGCGCCCACGAACCCAGGGTCGTCAGGCCCAGCGCCAGGACGGCGACCGCGCCCGTGGCGGCCCCACCCGAGATGCCGAGGATGTACGGCTCGGCGAGCGGATTGCGGAGCAGCGCCTGGAACGTCGCGCCGGCGAGCGCCAGCCCTCCGCCCACGAGCGCTGCGAGCAGGACGCGGGGGACCCGGAGTTCGACGATGGTCGAGGCCAGGGCAGAGCCCCCGCCGAAGAGCGCCGCCAGGAGGTCGGCGGGCGGGACCTGCACCGAGCCCACGAAGATCCCCGCCATCCCCGCCGCGATCGGGGTCAGGGCGAGCGCACCGATCCGCAGGCGCCGGGTCACCGGGAGGCCAGGTCGGGGTGGAGAGCCGCCGCCACCTGTCTGGCGGCTTCGACGATGCGCGGTCCGGGGAGCTCCACGAGGCCGCTCAGTACCTGGACCCGCCGTCCCTCCAGCAGTCGTGCATCGATGTCCGCGCCTTCGCTCAGCAGCACCACGTCGATCGCCCGCGTGGCGACCACCTCGGGGCTGACGGCGCCGAAGCGCCCCTCGATGTCGTCGAAGACGTTGATACCGCCGGCCAGGGTGATGAGCTCGTCGATGTAGGTGCCCGACCCGGCGGACCACGGCGGGGAGCCCCCCATGAGATAGCCGGCGCGCACGGGGGGCCGCCCCGCGACCGCGGCTCGAACGGTGTCCAGGCCCGCTCGGAGGCGCGCGGCCAGTGGGCCGGAGCGATCGGGCAGCGCCAGCAGCACCCCGAGCTGTTCGACGATGGTCCACACGTCGTCGAGGCGGTCGGGTCGCACGGCGACATGCGGGATCCCGAGGTCGTCGAGCCACCGCACGGTGGCCGGGTCCGAGTCGCCGCCGAAGCGGACGACGAGATCGGGGCGTGCCGCGGCCAACGCTTCGAGATCGGGCCCGAGTCCGCCGCCCACGGAGGGCAGGCCGGCCAGCTCGGGTTGGGAATCGTAGTCCGTGCGTGCGGCGAGGCGGTCGGTGGCTCCGAGCGCGATCACCGTTTCGGTCACCGAGGGCACGAGCGACACGACGCGCATGGCGGGAGCTTCGAGGCCGACGCGGCGCCCCTCGACGTCCATCAACTCGATGGCGTCCGGGCCCTCCGGAGGTGGGGAGCCCGCTTCACAGCCCCAGACGAAGGCGAGGAGGAACAGCGCGATGAGGCGGGGAGCGGCCACGTCAGGCGCCCGACGGCCCGGCCTCCGGGTCGCAGCCCGCCTCGTAGACGGCCGACCACGCTCCGTCGGCGTTCTCCAGTACGGCCGCCCAGCGGGACGACGCCCCCATGACCTCGAGCAGCACCTCGGAGCGTCCGTCACCGTCCCAGTCGAACTGCTGGAAGAAGCGCGGGGCACCCTTCCCGTCGTCGCCCACGCGGCGGTACCAGACGTAGTCGATCCCCCACCGGGCCTGGAGGCGGGGCGACCCCATCACGAACAGGCTGTAGGCGACGGGGGTGCCCGGGTCCTCGACGGCGAGACGATCCCGGAACATGAAGGTCGACGCGATCGAGGGTTCGACGCCGGGGCCCGTCCGGGTCACGACGAGGTCGGCCCTGGCGTCGGTGAGATCGTCCGGCCACAGCGCCGACTGCTGCATGATGGCGGTCTGGGCCAGCAGGCGGCTCGCCTCGCGGTGGGAGTCGAGGGGAGGCGGAAACGCACCCTCAGCGTGCTGCGCCTCCGGCTCCGATCCGCGCGCGAGCGCCAGGAATCGAGTGGCTCCCGCAGCCGCCGGGATCAACTCCGGTACTCCCACGGCGGCGGTCCGGGGGACGCACCAGCCCGCGACCGATGCCACGGTGTCGGCTACCAGGGTGCCGACCCGAACGCCGTCCGCGAAGAGCGTGAACTCGGTCCCGGGCGCCATTCGGCGTCGGGCGAAGTACGCGTCGTACCCCGGTGCGTCCGTCTCGGTGGATAGCGGCAGGATGCTGTCGCCACGGAACTCGAAGAGGGGGTACAGAGACAGCGTGGCGCCCGCCCGCGTACCCGCATAGAGCACCGATCCCTCCGGTAGCGGAGGAGGCGGAACCTCGCTGTCGGCCGCGAGGGAGTCCTCGGGAACCTCGAGATCGGCGCCGACCGTTGCGGGTGGAGGCGGTTGGAGGACGATCGACGCCCCTCCCCATTCCACGTTGTCGCAGCCCGCGGTCAGGGCTAGAATCACGAGGGACGCGAATGAGCGATGTGCAAGTCCCGCCACGTGTTCTGCTTCGCTTCGGGGGGCGCGGCCGACTGGGACCGCTCCCTTGGACGCTCCGGGATCCGGAAAGAGTGGAAGCTAGCCCTGCCGCAATCGGCTGGCCAGCGTCCGGGAGCCCGGATGGGCCCTTCCCACCTTCCGACGCCGTCGAGGACATGACCTCTTCCCCTCCGGACGCCCGCTTGTTCCGACACGTCATGGGGCACTTCGGAAGTGGCGTGACCGTGGTCACCGCTGAAAGCGCCCCGATCCCGGTGGGCTTCACGGCGAGCTCGGTGGCGTCGTTGTCGCTGGAGCCGACGCTCGTGATGGTCGGCGTGGGCACGGACGGGGAGTCGCTGTCCGCGATCAGGGCGGCGGGCGCATTCGCGGTGAACATTCTCGCCCGCGATCAGGAGGCGCTGGCGATGCGGTTCGCGTCCGACAGGCGCGAGACGCGGTTCCGCGACCTCGAACTCGGCGTCGGCGTGACCGGGGCGCCCGTACTTCCGGGAGTCCTCGGCTGGCTCGATTGCCGGGTTCACGACGAATTCCCCGCCGGCGATCACGTCGTGATGGTCGGTCGCGTCGAGGCCTGCGACGCCCAGGAGGGTGAACCGCTGCTCTACTTCCGCGGTCGTTTCGGAGGCTGGGCCTCGTGAGGCGGATCCTACCTCCCTTCATCGCGGGGGCGGTCGCCGTCCTCACGGCGGAGCTGACCCTCTCGCTCCTCCTCTTCGCCCGCCCCGGGTTTCTTCGTGCGCTGACCGCGATCCTGGCGATCCAGCTCGCCTCGCTGGCCGTCGGCTTCGGGGTCGGGCCTCGGCGCGACGCCCAGGGAGCCTGGACGGTCGCGGCGGCCGTGTCCCTGCGATGGCGGTGGCTGTTCGCCGTCGCGTCGCTTGCGGTCGCCGCGGCGGCGGCGGCGGGGTGGAGCCTGCTGGGCGGTCTGGGTGGTACGGCCTTGCAGCGAGGGGTCGCGGTAGCAGCGTTGGGTGCGCTTCCCCTCATGACGCTCGGAGCCGTCCTGGGTGGAGTGGCGCAGCGGACCCCCAGCGCGCGCGTTGCGGTCTGGGCGGCGCTGGGCGGGGCATTCGGGGCGGCCCTGTTGGGTGGCGTACTCCTGACCCGCGTTCTCCCGGTGTCGATGCTCGTGGGAAGCGCGCTGTTCGTGTCGTTCGCGGCCATCCTGGATGGGGGCATCGATCGCGCGGAGTTCGACGAAGGCGCGGCGGAGGACGACGCGATCCTGTCGATCGACGCCCTGGCTCCCGAGGGCATCATCGCGATCGAGCGACTGGCCCCGGACCCGGAACGGGTGTGATTCTCGCGCATCTCTCCGACCTCCACCTCGGACACCGAGCGTTCGATCGTTGGGAGCGCGGGGTGAACGTGCGTGAGCGGGATGTGGCGCAGTCGGTCCAGCGGGCCTTCGATGCGGTCATCGAGCGCCGACCCGACCTCGTCATCATCACCGGCGACGTCTTCGACCGACCCGACCCATCACCGGGTGCGCTGGTCACGCTGACCCGCGGCCTGGAGGCGCTTCACTCCGCCCTTCCGGATACGCCGGTGGTGATGGTCGCCGGCGCTCGCGATACCCCGCGGCGGTCGGCGGATGCGGGGGCGCTCGCCGCCCTCGACGCCTTCCCGAACGTCGAGGCCGCGACCGTGATGCCCCGGAGCATCTCCTATGCCCGGCGCTCCTTGCACGTGCTGCTGATTCCGCACACGGCGGTGCTCCGTGGCCCGCAGCCCCTGCTCGAGCCGGATCCCCGCATGGAGCGGAACGTCCTCGTCACCTGCGGCCGGGTCGCGCACGGGGAGGGACCCGGCCTCCAGGTCGACCCCGCCGAGTGGGACTACGTGGCTCTGGGGTCCGACCACACCCATCGGGTGGTGGGTCCTGGCGTCGCCTACGCCGGCTCGCTCGAGCGTGTCGGTTCAGCGCCGTGGCGCGAAGCGGGCGAGGAGAAGGGGTTCGTCACGGTCGAGCTTCCGGGAGCGGAGATCCGCTTCCACCCGCTTCCGGGCCGACCCGTCGTAGCCCTCGCACCCAGTCGCGCACCGACCGGTGACCCGGAGCGCCTGCGGGCGCGTCTCGCCGAGGTGGTGCGGGAGATCCCGGGCGGGATCGATCGCAAGGTCGTGCGGGTGCAGTTGCGGGGGCCCTCGCCCTCCGATCTGGTGGCGCTGCAGGGTCTGCTTCCCGAGTTGACCGAAGCCGCCGTCCACCTTTCGGTCGGCGTCGAACGTACGCGGACGGAGCCCTGGACCAAGGTCGATCCCCTGGAGCGGGCGCGGGCGGCGTTGCCTCCCGATGCGCCTCCGGAGGCCGGCACGCTGCTCGAGCGTGTGCTGGGCGACGAGGGACCTCGTGGCGGACGGAGCGTAGCCGGTGACGGTGACGGTGAGGGCGACGGCGACGGCCTCGGTGACGGCCTCGGTGGCACGGCGGGCCCCGGGGCCGAGGCGCCGGAGGAGGCTTCGTGAGGCTGGTCAGCCTGCATGCGCCGGCAGCGCCCGGACTGGGCACCCTCGAGGCCGACTACCTTCCCGCCGGCTTCGTGGCCGTACTGGCTCCGGACAGCCGCGTGCGGAGGGCGTTGCACGCTGCGCTCTCGGGAGAGGCGGGCCCCGACGCCTCGATCGTGACCTCGCCCCGCGGGCCCGACCCCTCGCTCGCTCGTCTGCCCGACCGCCTCGCGGACCGCCTTCGGACCGGGCGGGGTCTCGCCGACCTCGATGCCGTGGTCGAGGCGGGCACCCGGGCCCTGGCTTGGCTGGACGGGCTCGATCGCATCGAGGCCGCCCGTGGTCGTCTCGCGCGCCTCTCGGGTGCGAACCGGGACGGCGCGCCTCCGCCCGCCCTGGTCGCGCGCATGCACGAGCTGGAGTCCGCCCCGGCCGAGTGCGCGAGACTCGAGGAAGCGCTGCGGCGGCACCGGGAGGACGATGTCGAGGTGGCCGGTGATCTCGAGCAGGCCACGATGGAATGGCTCCGTGAGCGGCAGGACGCCGAGACGCGACTTCAGGCCTACCGCGACCGGGCGCGCGAACTCAAGGCGCGTCTACGTCAGATGGAGGAGGCCGCCGAGGCCACGCCCTGCCCGACCTGTGGGCGACCGCTGGCGGACCATTTCGACACCGTGCTCGAGACCTTTCGCGACGAGTGGGAGGGGGTCGTCCAGGACGGAAGCTGGTGGCGGCGGCGGCGAGAGCAGCTCGAGGGGAAGCCCCAGTCCCTCCAGGAGCTCGAGAGCCGCGCCCTGCAGCTGCATGCCGCCGCCCTGGAGCTGGCCGAACGGGTCCACGCCGCCCGCGCTCTCGTCGACGAGCTCGACGAACTCCGGGCTCGTGTCGGCCCCGAGCCTGCCACCGGGACGACGGCGCCGGGCGAATCGGTCGCGCGCACCGTGGACGATGCGCTCGCCGAGGCGGGCCGGGAGGTGGTGGCCGCAGCGCGCCATCGCCTGCTCGACCGCGCGGCGGCCTACCTGCTGCGCCTCTCCGCCGGTCGCCTGCTGGGGTTTCGGCTGACTTCGTCGGGCCGGACCGCCCTGGTTGGGCCCGAGGTCGACCTCTCGACGCCACCCGACGAGGATGGGGCCGCCGCGTTGCTCGCGGTCCGGCTCGCCGCGGTGGAGTGCGCCCACGAGGCCGTCGGCTCGCGCCACGCCGCACTCGTCGTCGGCAACCCCTTCGAT
>JAHHMJ010000246.1 GCA_018678395.1 Gemmatimonadota bacterium
ATCTCGCGAACAGTCTCGAATGCGCCGACGATCCGGCCGTCGTCGTCGCGGATGCTGACCCCCGACCGCTCGGCCGCCACTTCCGTGCCGTCCTTCCGGAAGATCGTGAGATGCGCATCCTGGATGCGCCCGTGCTCGAAGACCCCGCAGCTGCGCAGGCACGTCGGGCATCGCAGCAGGGAGAGGCACGGCTTGCCGACGACCTCCTCTTCGGAGAACCCGGTGATGCGGGTGAGCTCGGGACTGACCGCGGTGACCGTTCGCTCGGCGTCGACTTGGAAGAAGCCGACGTGGGCGAGCTCGCCGAGAAGGATCGATTCCGGGTGGGGCATGGAGCACTCCGTTGCAACAGTCTGTTGCACAAAGATCATCCCACCGCCACCGAGCCTGCTGTCGGGAAGTCGCCAGATGCGAGTGTGGGGAATTGCCCCTCCTCCGACGAATCGGCTCGGCTCGGCGCCCGACGACGAAGTCGGCGATGCGCGGAACCTCGCGCCTCGTTCGCCGTACCGCGCGGACGGGTATGCAACATGGCGCTCTGACCGAGGCTCGAATCGACATGGCACGAAACGTTCTGGGCGGAGAGCTCCGCGAGTGCTCGCGGGAGCCCCTGACCGGCTTCTACCGAGACGGCTGCTGCACGACGGGCAGCGACGACCGCGGAGTGCACGTCGTGTGCGCGCGGGTCACCGCCGAGTTCCTGGACTTCTCGCGCTCGGTCGGCAACGACCTGTCGACGCCCCGCCCCGCGTACGCCTTCCCGGGGTTGAAGCCGGGGGACAACTGGTGCCTCTGCGCCGGTCGATGGGCCGAGGCGCTCCGGGCCGGTGTGGCGCCACCGGTGGTTCTCGAAGCCACGCACGTCTCCGCACTCGAATTCGCCGACCTCGCCGACCTGCGTGCCCACGCGTGGCGGGCGGACGCCCAGGGCGACGCCCCGAACGAGTGAGCCGACTCCCGGGCCTGATGTCCCTACCGTTCCCTCAGCCTCCCGGCGCCCACTGGACGTCGCCGACCTCGAGAATCGCGTCCTTCTCCCCAGTCATCTCCCAGCGCACCAGCGTCGTCGGGATCACGCCGGCGGCGTAGAAGTCGTCGAAGAACGACTTGACGGTGAAGTCGTCCCCGCGCTCCAGGGCGACTTCGGCCAGCAGCTCCTCGATCTCGATCTTTCCGCTGACGTAGCTGGTGCCGTAGCCGGGCTGACGCAGGTAGAGGTGCTGCTCACCCCGGACCAGCGCACCGTCGGGCAACCATCCCCGGGGAGTCCAGCGCCCCGCGTGTGCGACCGCTTCCTCCATCGCGAACTCGTTGCCGTGGAGCATGAGCCCGGAGAGCGCTCGGGCGGCCCGCTGGGCGAGCATGATCCAGACGAGCTCCCGCGCCCGCGGCGAGTTGTCGTCGAGCAGGCCGAGGTGCATGAACATCTCCTCGACGCCGGTTGCCAGTCCCTCGGAGCGGGCGTCGAAGATGTTGTAGAGCGAGGGCACTCGGCGAATGGGACTGGGGTGGGGGTCCTCCCGCATGCGGGCGAGCTCGATCCAATGATGCATGTGGGGCCGGAAGGCGTCCGGATCCCGGTAGATCACCTCCGAGAAGAAGTTGCGAATCTCGTCGGGCTCCGCCGGGCTGTACGACCCGTTCACGGCTCGGAGCGCGGCGTCCATCCACTCCTCTACCGTCTCGATCTCCTCTTCGGCGAGGAACCGCATGTACCGATCGACCGATTCGTTCAGTCTGCGGTCGTACTCCTCGGCCGAGGCGATCCGCTCGAGTTCGGGCAGGTTGCGATTGCGGTTCTCCTCCAGGCGCAGCGACGCGTGGGATCGCGCCAGCTCCCGCCGCATGAGGGTGACCTGCTCCTCCCAGGAGTAGGCGACGAGATGGACGTTCTGCATGTACCACGTGTAGGCGTCCTTGCCGATGCCGCTGTCGCCCGACTTGGACGGGAGCGTCTCGGCGATCCACTCGCCGAAGTCTCGACTCGCCGCCTCCGCCGTCGCCAGTGCCTCGTCGAGGTCGTCCGAGACGCCGCGCACCTCGTCGGCGTACGCGGCGATGTCCGCGGTTTGCCCGCGGAAGGACCGGATGCCCGCCTCCCAGAGGTCACGGGCGTTGCTGTCCGCGAGGTTGGTGCGCGCCTGATCGAGGAGCGCCGGGATGGCCCCGAAACGGATGGCGAGGTCAGCGGCGTCGGCCGCCGAGAGCGGGGTCTCGTACGTCCAGGTGTCGATCCACCCGTGGATCACGGGACCCTCGTGCGCAGGCACGTCGCTCTCGGCCGGATACATCGTGACGTAGAAGGCCGGGTCTCGGGCCCAGGGGCGTCGCAGGCGGTGGTCGAAATCGAGTCCGTTCATCTCGGCGCGAACGAGGTGCCAGTCGATCTGCTGCTCGATCGGCCACGCCTCGATGTCGAAGGCCCACAGCCGTTCCTTCCAGGAGGCGAGGGCGCGTTGCTGGGCGGCCATGGCTTCCACCGTGTACTGCGGGACGCCGTCGGCGAACTGCGGGCGCTCGAACGTACGCCACTCCTCGAAGAGGTCGACGAGGTCGGCATACGAGGACTGGGCACTGGCGGCCCGGCATCCCGGCATCGCGAGGAGCGCGAGGAGGAGACCGCCGAGCGCGAACGCGCGGAGCGGAATGCGGTGTGGTCGCGAAGAGGGTTGCATGGGTGGCACCTGTGCCCGACGACGGCGTGTGCGAGAGGGGACCGGAAGGCTTTCCGTCAGCCTAGGCT
>JAHHMJ010000025.1 GCA_018678395.1 Gemmatimonadota bacterium
GAGCGGCGGCGGGGGCGGGGCTCGCCGGCGCGGGCTCGGCCGGCGCAGCAGCCTCGGCGGCTGGTACGGAGGCCGAGGCGTCGGGCGCCCCACCTTCCGGGTCGATGAAGGCGACGATCGTCCCAACCTCGACGGTTTCACCCTCCTGCACTTCGATCGCGACCAGCGTGCCGGCCGCCGGTGCGGGGATCTCGGCGTCGACCTTGTCCGTCGAGATCTCGAGGATGGGCTCGTCCCGCTCGACCGTGTCGCCGAGAGCCTTGAGCCACTTCGAGACGGTACCTTCGGCGATGGATTCGCCCATCTGGGGCATGGGCACTTCGATGCGAGCCACGCTGGTCGCTCCAGGGTTGTTCGGTGGGGTCGACGAACCGATTGAGTTTACCGGAACCGCCTGCCAAGGCAAGGCGTCCGAGGGTCAATAACGCGCGAGATACCGGCTGGCCTCGACGATGTCGTCGACCGAGGGCAGGAAGGCGTCCTCGAGGACACCGGAATAGGGTACCGGGGCATCGAGCGCCGTGACACGGAGGATAGGGGCGTCGAGCCATTCGAAGGCGAGTTCGTTCACGCGCATCGCGATCTCGCCCGCGATGCCCCCGGTGCGGGTGTCCTCGTGGACCACGAGCAGCTTGCCCGTGCGCCGAACGCTGTCGGCGATCGCCTCGTCGTCGAGCGGCAGCAGCGTCCGTAGATCGACGACGTCGAGCGAGATCCCGTCGTCCTCGGCGAGCCGCTCGGCAGCCTCGAGAGTCCGGTGAACCATGAGACCGTAGGTGACCACCGTGAGGTGCTCGCCTTCGCGCGCCGTGCGGGCCCGGCCAATCGGCACCACGTAGTCCTCGTCGGGGAGCACCTCGCGAAGGTCCGGTGCACGGTAGAGACCCTTGTGTTCTTCGAAGATCACCGGGCCGTCGTCCCGGATGGCCGCCTTGAGCAGACCCTTGGCGTCGTACGCCGTCGACGGGTAGACGATCTTCAGACCCGGGGTGTGGAAGAACGCCATTTCGACGTTCTGCGAGTGGAAGGGTCCCCCGCGGTTGCCGCCGCCCACCGGCCCACGGATCACGAGCGGCAGCGGACCGGCACCCCGGTATGCGCTGGTGGCGATGTAGTTGGTCAGCACGTCGTACGCCGGCGAGATGAAGTCCATGAACTGCATCTCGACCACGGGCCGCAGTCCCATGTGCGCAGCTCCCGCGGCGGCGCCGGTGAAGCCGCCCTCGGAGATGGGCGTATCGACCACCCGCTCGGGACCGAAGTGATCGAGGAACCCCCGCGTGACCTTGAAGGCCCCGCCGTACACCCCGATGTCCTCGCCCATGAGGAAGACGTCCGGATCTCGCTCCATCTCCTCGAAGAGCGCTTCGGACACCGCTTCGAGCAGGGTCACCGGCTCACCCTGAGAAGTTCGGGTCACGTGCTCGGGTGCGGCTGAACTCACGACAGCGTCTCCTGCGATTCGGATTGGGCTCGGATCGTGGGACTCCAGGCGGGCGGCGCGGACGCGCCACCCCAGAGCGCCGGATGCGCGGCCGCTCCTCGGGGGGGCGGACCGGCCTCGTGCGCCGTGGCCACGGCCTCGGCGGTCTCGGTCTCGGCATCGGCCAGAAGCGCCTCCAGGGATTCCGCCATTCCCGGCGCATGCCGCACCCAGCGTTGGAGGGGGTCGCCCTCGTCGGTGGGCACCACCTCGACGAGCTGGGTGCCTCCGCCCTCGCGCGCCCTGGCGGCGGCATCGGCGATCGCCTCCAGAACCAGCGGGGGCGTGTCTCCCTCGACGGTCACGGCGTGTACGCCGTACGCCGGAGCGCGGGCGCTCAGCCGATCGATCGCCGCCGTCAACGCATGGCGACGGCTGCCGTCCACCACGAGCACCAGGGGCGCACGCTGGACCGCGGCCAGGTTCAGGCCCTCGTGCCAGTAGCCGGACGCCGACGCGTCGGCGTCGTCGACCAGGATCGCGACCCTGGGGTCGTTACGCATACGTAGCGCCATCGCGACGCCCGCCATGACCTCGACCATGGTTCCGGGGGGGTCGACCGCGCCGAGCAGTCCGCCCGC
>JAHHMJ010000379.1 GCA_018678395.1 Gemmatimonadota bacterium
CCCTCGGCCGAGAGCCGTCCATGGGACTGTGCAGCTACTGCCACTATCGGGTCGACGAGCCCTGGCTCTTCCAGGACATGTCCGGCGCCTTCCACCGCGAGGTCATGGTTCGTGGTCAGGGCCGCTAGCGGCATTCCCCGTGTGACCACCCTGCCCTAGCCAACCTTCGGGTCGGGCCACAGAATGATCGCCGTCTCCACCGTTCCCCATCGACACTCAGGACGCCCAGCGTGAGCCCACTCAACCGCGAAGCGAAGATCCCCGGACGCATCGTCATCTCCTGGGGAATGTCGGGTGGGATTCTGTTCGGGATGGTGGCGACGCTCCTCACCATGACGCAGCAGCTCCCGGGCTACGACTTCTTCGTCACCCTGTCCGGCACCTTCGTCTTCGGGGCGCTGGCCGGGTTGGGCCACGGTCTGGTTCTGGCGATCTTCGCCCGGCCTGCGGACACCTCGACCGGCGAGGCCCTGAAACAGGCGGCCATCGGTCTGCTGTACGCCCTTCTCGCCGTACCCGTCGGCTACCTCGCCACGCTCTGGATCGGCTTCGCCTTCTACTTCCAGCTGGAGCCCACCGTCGGGCGACTGGCCGGCGCCGTCATCGGTGGGTGGATCGGCGTTTCCGTGCTGGTGTGGACCGCGTGGGAGACGTGGAGAGCAGTCCGGATCATCGTCTCGCGCTGGCCCGACTTCGTCGTGGTGGCCGGGATCGTCACCGTGGTCTTCCTGGTGCTGGTCTGGTTCTTCAATTCGTTCTACCCGTACATCTTCGAAGGCGCGTACAACCTGCGACAGGCCATCTTCATCTCGGGAGGCATCTCGGTCCTGGCCGTCGGTCCGCTGATCACCCTCGCCTTCGTGGGTCTACGAAGACTCGCGCAGCTCCAGAAGCTCATCCGCCGGCTGGAGAACGGGGAGTAGGTCGGGCCGATCGGGCCTTCCGCCGGACTTCACCTGGAGGGCTCGCGGGCGTCCTTGCCGTCGCCGGGCGCGCGGTCTAGAAGTCCTGGTGTCGCGCCCCGCAGTACCGTCCACCTCAAGCACCGGTTCTCCCGATGACGTTCGGCTTCGCTCGTCTCCGCCCCCGGGTCCTCCTCGCCTCTCTCGTCTTCGCTCCGCTGCTGCTCGCGCCGGCGCCGGTGTCCGGCCAGGCCGCCTCGATCACTACGGAGGACCTCGCCGCTTTCCGCCCCCGCGAGATCGGGCCGGCGGTGACCGGCGGTCGGATCCACGACGTCACGGCCGACCCGTCCAACCCGTCCGTGCTCTACGTGGCCACGGCGTCGGGAGGACTGTGGAAGAGCACCACTCGCGGACAGACGTGGACCGCCCTGACCGACGACTGGCCGGTGAGCACCTTCGGCGACGTCGCGCTGGCCCCCTCGAACACCGACATCGTCTACGCCGGTACCGGGGAGCAGAACAACCGCCAGTCGACCTCGTGGGGCAACGGGGTCTATCGCTCCGACGACGGCGGCGCCACCTGGCGCCATCGGGGACTGGCCGAGACCCGGCACATCGGCAAGATCGAGGTCCATCCCGCCGACCCCGACGTCGCCTACGTCGCGGCACTCGGCAACCTGTGGGCCCCCAGTGAGGATCGGGGCGTGTACCGCACCCGCGACGGAGGCGCGACCTGGGACCGCGTCCTCTTCGTCGACGCGTCCACCGGTGCCGTCGATCTCGTCATGGACCCGACGAATCCTGCCGTCCTCTACGCGGCGACGTACCAGCGCCAGCGGCGGGCGTGGGGATTCAACGGCGGCGGGCCCGGCAGCGGCATCCACAAGACCACCGACGGGGGCGACAGCTGGATCGAGTTGACGAACGGCCTTCCGCAGGGCGACAAGGGTCGAATCGGACTGGCGCTCGCCGCGTCCGAGCCCTCGATCCTCAACGCGCTCATCGAGACCGCCGACGACGAGACCACGGGCACGTATCGCAGCGAGGACGGCGGGGCCACCTGGCGGCGGGTCAATGAGCTCAACATCCGCCCGATGTACTACTCCGAGATCTTCATCGATCCGACCGACCCGGACCGGGTCTACACGATGGCGACCTCGTCACACCGCAGCGAGGACGGGGGGCGCACCTTCACCGAGATCGCGATCCGCCCGACCTACGACGTCGGCGTTCACGCTGACCAGCACGCCCTGTGGATCGACCCCAGTGATCCGGCTCACCTCTACATGGGGGGCGACGCCGGCCTGCACGAGTCCTACGACTACGGCAGCACGTGGCGGAAGATCAACAACTTCGCCGTCAGCCAGTTCTACGCGATCGGGGTCGACATGGCCGAGCCGTATCGGGTGTACGGCGGACTCCAGGACAACCACTCCTTCGTCGGCCCGTCCGAGACGCGCCGGTGGGCGGGCATCGTCAACGACGACTGGCAGCAGGTGGGCTTCGGAGACGGGATGTTCTGGGCCGGAAACCCGTTCGATCCCGACATCGCCTACGGCACTTCGAACGGCGGCAATTATTTCAGGCTGCACGCCCGCACGGGCGACATGGGCGACATCTCGCCCGAGCCGCCGCCGGGAGAAGAGTACCGGTTCGACTGGACGTCGCCGCTCATCGCGTCCCGCCACGACGCCCATACCGTGTACGCGGCCGGGAACCGGCTCTTCGTCTCACACGACCGCGGCTCGAGCTGGACGCGCAGCGAAGACC
>JAHHMJ010000056.1 GCA_018678395.1 Gemmatimonadota bacterium
CCCACCAGCGAGCCCGTCCAGCCATAGTCAGTCACCTCAATGGGGAGATTCCAGCGAGAGCAGAGAAGACATATCGACCCCGCGCAGCCTTGGCCAGCACCGGCGGAGTCCGCGACCCCGGGATCGAGCGCCGCTCCGAGAACCCCAACGGGGAGTGGGCTCGTAGGGTGAGACACGACCCTCAGGCCGGGAGAACCCATGAGCCGCCGCGTCCACCCACTGCGAATCCCCGATCCGCCGTGCACGCCGAAGCCTCCGAAACCACCACCACCGCCCCAGCCTACAGGGCCCGGAGAAACGCTCTGGCCGGACCCGAATCGGATCCTGCGCCGGAAGCCGAAACGGAGATGAAGCGCCGCGTCGGGAGGCCCCGGGCCCATCATCCGACCGAGCGATCGCTTGCGGGCTCGACGCGCTTTCGGACAGATTGAGGATTCGGGGCCCGCATCGACCCCGTGACTCCCGTCGTCGACCTGCGGCCCGGACACTCGTGAGCAAGTCGTACTTTTCCACCGGGGTGAGCGCTCTCTTCGAGATGGCCACCTCGGATGCCGAGCGGATTCTCCCCGCCCACCTCCAGCCGATCGAGGTGCGGCCTCAGCGGAGCATCCTGAGCGTCACGGCGTTCCATTTCCGTGAGAGCGAGGTGGGGCCGTACGCGGAGTTGCTCCTCTCGGTCGTGGTGCCGCCGATCGTCGGGAGCTGGGAACGCCATCCCAAGGCCGGGTTCTATCCGTTTCTCGCCGCGACGAGCAGCGAGGCGAGCCGTCGGCATCTCCACAGCACCCTGCGCATCCCGACCCACCCCGACGACATCGATGCCCAGTTCGTCGAGCGGCTCGACCGGATCCGGGTTCGCATTCGTTCGGGTGGCGCACCGGTCGTCGACGTGACCGTCACGCAACACGAGTGGCATCCGACGACCCACCTGCTGCAGTCGCACATGATCGACGGCGAGCGGCGCCTCAAGGCAGACGTGCAGATCAGCGGTCACTACACCATGCACGAGCAGGAACGGGGTCGGCTCGAGTTGCATCCACATCCGATGACGGCGGCCCTCTCGCTGGACGATGTGGCGCACTACCCGTTCCGGGAGCACTGGCTCAAAGAGGGGTTCGAGCTGTTCCACCCGGTCGAGACGCTCTGACGCCACCGGTCGCGTCGAGCGGTCCCCTGATTCGCGGCTGACGCGCAACCCGTCGCGCGGCCCACCGTATCCGTAAAGTCCCGCGTGACCTGCCGATACTCGGTGGCGACCCCCGAAGTCCCCCGGATTCCCAGCGCTCCCCGCCCGGGCGCTGACCCACACCATCATGCGCACACTTCCTCGCACGACCGTGTTGTTCGCGGCCGTCTTCGGCCTCGCCTTCACCCCCCCCCTCGAAGCCCAGGCTACGGAAAGCCACGAGGCACGGGGAGACACGATCGAGGTGTACGAGCTCGACCCGATCACCGTGATCGGACGGGTCGACGACCTCGTGAGCCGTGTCTCGACCGCCTCCGTGGGCTACGTCGGCTTCGCGGATCTGGCCCGGCGCCCCCTCACGCGAGAGGGCGAGCTTCTCGAGACGATCCCCGGGATGATCCTCACCCAGCACAGCGGGAGCGGGAAGTCGAACCAGATGTTCGTCCGCGGCTTCAACCTCGACCACGGCACGGACTTCGCGACGCGGCTCGAAGGGATGCCCGTCAACATCCCGACCCACGCGCACGGACAGGGCTACACCGACCTGAACTTCATCATCCCGGAGTTCGTCGACTACGTGGAATACGCCCTCGGGCCCTACTACGCCGACATCGGGGATTTCGGAAGTGCAGGCGGTGCGCACATCCGTCTGCGGCGCTCCTTCGAGCGGCCGCTGTTCATCGCCGGCTTCGGCGAGAACGGTCATCGCCGTATCGTCGCCGGCGGCGACGTCGACGTCGGCCGCTCCGGTTCGCTGGTCGCGGGGGCCGAAGTTCGCCGCTACGACGGCCCGTGGGAGGTTCCGGAGGACGTCGGGAAGGTCGCGGGCATGCTTCGGTACACGCACGAGGGGCAGACCAGCCGCTTCTCGCTGCTCGGCATGGCATACGACAACGATTGGCGGTCGACCGACCAGATCCCGCTTCGGGCCGTCGAGTCCGGTCTCATCGGGCGGTACGGCCAGATCGACGAAACGCTCGGGGGGACATCGTCGCGATACTCGCTTGCGGCGATCTGGAATCGCACCGGGCAGCGCTCCAGCCAGAAGATCGAGGCCTACGGGATTCGGTACGCGCTCGATCTCTACTCGAACTTCACCTACGGACTGGACGACCCACAGGGTGGCGACCAGTTCCGGCAGGAGGACGACGGGCGAACCACGTTGGGTCTGACGGCGGCCCACCGGCAGAGCATCGACCACTGGGGCGACTCGCAGGTATGGACCATCGGGGCGGAGTTCCGCCTCGATGACGCCGGCGTCACGCTGTCGCGCACGGCGGAGCGGGTCCCGCTGGGGATCGTGCGGTCCGACCAGGTCCGTCAGGCGAGCGGGGGTCTCTTCACCGAACTCGTCACGAACTGGTCGGATCGCTTCTCGACGACGCTCGGGATCCGGGGCGACGTCTATCGCTTCGACGTCGACAGCGATTTGCCCGCGAACACGGGAGAGGCCGACGACGTCCTCCTGAGCCCGAAGCTCTCGCTCTCCTACCGCCCGAGCTACGGCACCGAGTTGTACCTGTCCGGGGGCTACGGCTTCCACAGCAACGATGCCCGAGGCACGGTGACCACCATCGACCCCGCATCGGGTGACGCGGTGGACCCGGTGGATCCGCTGGTCCGGTCGCGGGGCGCCGAGATCGGACTTCGAGCTTCCCCCCTCGGCGGTCTCCGGTCGACGGTGACCCTCTGGATGGTCGACGTCGACTCCGAGCTCGTCTTCATCGGCGACGCCGGAGGTACCGAGGCGAGCGACGCCAGCCGACGTGTCGGCCTGACGCTCGCCAACTTCTGGCGCCTCGACGAGTCGTGGAGCGCCGACGTAGACCTCTCGGTGACGCGCGCACGCTTCCTCGACGTGCCGGCCGACGTGGATCGGATCCCCGGTGCGCTCGAGAACGTCCTGGCCGCCGGCCTCAGCCACGAGCCCGTCGGCGACGGCGTGTTCGGGGCGTTGCGCCTGCGGCGCTTCGGCTCGTATCCGCTCATCGAAGACGACTCTCGCCGCGCTCGAGCGAACACGCTCGCCAATCTCCAGGTCGGCTACCGGCTCGGTGAGGCGCGGCTGACGCTGGCGCTCTTCAACCTCTTCGACGAAGAGCACTCCGACATCCAGTACTTCTACGCTTCGCGGCTCCCGGGTGAACCGGCCGGCGGCGTCGAGGATTTCCACTTCCATCCGGCTGAGCCCCGCGCACTCCGCGTTCAGCTCAGCTGGGGGTTCTGATGGACGTCGGAACGGTCGCCGTACTGGGAGCGGGCACGCTCGGGGCCGCGCTCGCCCGCGGCTGGGTGCGGGCCGGGCTCGTTCGGCCCGGCGCCTTGCACCTCACCCGCAGGCACACCGAGGATCTCGCGCCGCTCGCGGTCGAGGGCTTTTCGACAGGTACCGACAACGTCGAGGCGGTCCGCCGGGCGGACGTCGTGGTCGTCGCCGTGCGGCCGGCGCAGGCCCCGCCCCTGCTCGCAAGTCTGCGCCCGACGCTCGACCCGACGCGGCACATCGTGGTTTCGATTGCCGCGGGGCTCACTCTCGACCACCTTCGGGATCTCGTCGGCCCGACCATCCCGGTGGTTCGCGCCATGCCCAATACCGCGATCGAAACGGGTGACTCGATGACCTGCATCTCCGTGGACGAGAGCAGCCGCCGCGCTCTTCCCGTGGCCGAGGCGCTGTTCGATGCCGTGGGCCGGACTCGCGTCATCGACGAAGAACTCATGCTCGCCGCTACGGCGCTGTGCGGCTGCGGCATCGCCTTCTTCCTGCGCACGATCCGCGGAGCGGCTCAGGGCGGCACGCAGATCGGCTTCTCGCCGGACGACGCCCTGGAGATGGCCGCGCAAACGGCGCTCGGCGCCGCCCGACTCGCCCTGCAGGAAGGAGCCCACCCGGAGAGGGAGATCGATCGTGTCACCACGCCCGAGGGGTGCACCATCGCCGGACTGAACGAGCTGGAACACCAGGGATTCACCTCTGCGCTCATCCGGGCCATGCTCACCTCCAGCCGCCGAGCGCGCGAGATGTCGGACGAAGCGGGGGGCGCCCCGACAGGGGTGTCGCCCGGCGCCGTCGACTTCTACGCGGCCAAGCTCGCCCGCGACGAACGCGCGGTCTAGAGAACGTATGCGGATCTTCCGGCCGCTCGAGGCCGTCCTCGTGCCGACCCTCGCAGTGCTCGTCGTCTGGGCGTTCGCCCAGCTCTCGGACCCCTACGGACTGTCTCTTCCCCTGACGCTGGGTGCGGGAGTCCTGTGTGCCGGAGGGCTCCTCACGGCATGGTGGAGGGAGCGCACCGCCGAGGCATCGCAGGATGTCCGGGGCCCGGATGTGCCACGCGTCTTTCCCATCGAGATCTCGTCACGCGTCGCCACGATCGCGATGGCCGCCCTCCTCGTGATCGCCGTTGCCCTGCGCTTCTACGGGATTCTGGATCGCCCGGCGTGGGAAGACGAGATGTGGACGCTGCGCAACTTCTACACGGCCGACATCGGAGAACTGCTGCACGTCGCATTCGACGACTACTGGCCGCCGCTTCACTACCTGATCCTGAACACCGTCGCGCGCGTGGCCGACACCAGCCTGATCTGGCTCCGCACGCCGTCGGCGCTCTTCGGTTGTGCCACGGTCGTCGCGATGTACTGGCTGGGCCGGGACCTGTTCGGGCGCCGCATCGCCGGGGTACTCGCCGCGATGCTGGTCGCCGGTATGACCGCCCACGTCCTCTACTCGCAGGAAGCTCGCGTCTACTCGATGCACCTCTTCCTGGCGGTCCTGTCGGCGGGCTACTTCTACCGGTCCTTCCACGAGAAGCGCATCTCGCCGGCCTTCCTGATCACGACGACGCTGCTGACCTACAGCCATTCCTTCGCGTCGTGGTACTTCATCGCGGGCCAATGCGTCTACGTGGCGGTGGCCTGGCTGATCTGGCGCGACGGCGAGCAGTTCAAGAAGGGCTTCCTGTCGCAGCTCGCCGTATTGCTGCTGTGGATGCCCCTCGTGGGTGCCTTCGCCTACTCCCGGCTTGCACGAGACATCGTGGTACCGACGTACTGGGCCACGGGACCCGAAGACCCCATGGGCCTGTTCGACGTCGTCGAGCTCTACCAGTCTCTGGCCGTACGGTCCTGGGCCGGAGCCGCCTTCCTGGCCCTCTTCTTCGCCCTCGCGCTCGTGCCGCTGTTGCCGTGGTGGCGAGACCGCGCGCCGTCCGCCTCTCGCGATGGGAGCGACGCCCCGGCCCGGGATCCCGGACCCTCGTACGTCCACGCGATCACCTTCCTGCTGTGCTGGATCACGGTTCCCGTCGCCTTCAGCTACGTGGTGTCGATGGCGACCACCCTGGACACCTTCGGGGTTGGGGCGAGCCGGTACCACCTGACCGTGCTGCCCGCTCTGTGCCTGCTCGCGGTGGCGGGGATCGCGGTCGTGCGCTCCCGGACCGCGCTGGTCGCGGTCACCCTGCTTCTCGTCCTGCTCCCCGCCTCGCAGCTGAAGCGGCACTACCGGGACTTCGCCCTCGACCGCCCCGACGTTCAGGGCGCGGTCGAGCTCGTGCGAACG
>JAHHMJ010000112.1 GCA_018678395.1 Gemmatimonadota bacterium
CGAGCGCTTCGTCGTCGAAGGCCTGCTCGTGCGGTCGAGCGGGCTCCATCCCGTTGAAGTAGCCACCGGTCCCGAGATCCGGCGCGTCGATGAGGTGGAGCAGCGCCTCGGCCCCTTCGTCGACCGATGCCCGGGGCCGCGCGCCCCTCGAGAGGACCATGTTCGTGTCCATCATGGTCGCGGGGTGCAGTGCGTTCACCGTCACCCCCGAGCCGTCCAGCGCCCGGGCGTGGACGCGTGTGATCATGATCTGGGCCAGCTTGCTCTGGGCGTAGGCCCGCCCGTCGGAATAGCCGGACTCCATCATGACGTCGTCGAAGTCGATCGGACGCTGGGCGATGGAGGCCACGTTCACCACCCGCGCCGGCGCGTTGCGTGTGAGCAGATCCGAAAGCGCCTCGGTCAGGAGGTAGGTCGCGAGGTAGTTCACCTGGAAGTGCAACTCGTGACCGTCGTCGCTCAGTTGGCGCGGCCCCTCCAGCCAGATGCCCGCGTTGTTGACCAGCACGTCGAGGCGCTCGTAGTCGGCGCGGATCCGCTCGGCCAGGCCGGCGATCTCCGCCAGACTGGCGAAGTCCGCCTCGTAGAACCGGGCCGAGCCTCCCAGCGCGTGGATCGAATCGACCACGGCGACCCCCCGCTCCGCGCTGCGGCCATGCACGATCACGTGATCGCCCTCGGCCCCGAGCGACAGGGCTACCTCCCGCCCGAGTCCCGAGGTGGAGCCGGTGATGAAAACGACGCGTTGATCGGGTGCAGGGGCTTCCTGGGCCATGGCCGTGAGCGGGGCCGCTGTGACGAGGGCAGCGGCGAGCAGGACGATGCCCGCGGGTCCGCCTGTGCGCTTGGATCTGTGGGCCATCGGGTGCCTCACTCGTTGGCGAACTGGTTCAGGAAGTGGAGGAAGTCCGGTCGGACCCGTTCTCCGTGGACGGCAGCCGGTCCAGGATCGATTCGATCTGATCTCGGATGCGCTCGAGTTCGACGAGATAGTAGGCCGCGTTGAGCTGATTCCACAGGGCGCCCCCTCGGACGAGGGGGTCGGCCCACAGTCGGCGCAGGTCGGCCGGAGTCGCAGGCGGGATGAAATCGAGCCCTCTGAGGGCCCCTTGTGCCGAGCGTTCGACCTCACCGTTGAACCAGGGGCCGCCCAGCCGAGCCTCCTCCCTCCACACGAATTCGGCCCCGGATCGAACGTAGTCCGCGTCTTCGTCGGCGTCCTCCACGTAGTTCAGGAAGGTGGTCAGCATCTCGGTCAGTTCCCGGTCGCGGATGAGGGCGATGCGGCCGGAGCTGATGAGGGTCTCGGTCGTCCCGAGCACAGGATCGAAGGTCCACGGATTCGCCAGCGACAAGACGAGTCGCGATGCCGTGTTCACGGACATCGTGTCGTAGTCGGCTGGGGCGAGGCCCGATGTGATCTCCACGTCGGCGATGAATCCCTGGTGCCCGTCGATCACCTGTTGCACGAGATCGAGATTCGTTTCGTACTCGGCACGCAGATCGACTCGCACTTCCGCCTCGTCGTCGCGGTCCTGCCATTCGTCCCACCCCGCGTCGATCGCGAACGCCGCGAGGATCGAGAGGACGATGGCGATCGCCTCTCCCAGTCGGGATTTGAACCAACCACCATCCTGGGCCATTCTGCCTTCGCACTCCGCGCTCGAGGAACCTCGCCGCAACATGGGATCCCCCTGCGCCCGCGGCGAGCGGTTGCGCGGCAGGAGGTCGAGCAGGACTCTTCGACGGCTCCCTCGTCACCGCCCCCTCCCGGAGATCCCATGTCCAGGATCCGCTCCATCGCCACGCTGGCCGGCATGGCGCTCGCCGTGTCCACTCCTCTCGCGGGTCAGGCCGCGCCATCCGACTTCCGGGCGGAGTGGCAGGGTCAGTTCGAGGGATCTGCACAGAAATTCGTCGCGCTGGCCGAGGCCATGCCCGAGGCCGACTACGGCTGGAATCCCATGGAGGGCACCATGTCGGTCGTCGAGGTCTACATGCACATCGCCCGGTACAACTACATGTACCTGGACGAGAACATGGGCGTCGCCGCGCCGATGGCGTACGCGGACCTCGAGGAGGCGGTGACGGCCAAGGACGAGGCCGTCGAGATCCTCGCGGCGAGCATGGACCACGTCCGCTCGACGGTCGGCGAGATGTCCGATGCCGAGTTCGAGGCGGCCACGACGCTCTACGGCCGCGACGTGGCGAATTGGGCGGTGCTCTTCCAGCTGGTCGCGCACATGAACGAGCACCTGGGGCAGTCGATCGCGTACGCCCGGTCGAACGGGGTCGTGCCGCCCTGGAGTCGGTAGGGGTCAGCGCCCCTCCGAGGTTCTAGCCGGCGTCGTCCAGTCGCCGCTCCAGCGCCTCGGCTTCCGCCTCCCGGCCCGCCTCGCGGAGCATACGAACCCAGTCACGCAGGGTCTGCTGAACGCTGGCGTCGTCGGGCCCCATCGCGGCCTCCCGCACCTCCAGCGCCCTCGCGTAGAGGGCGTCGGCTTCCGGGTATCGCCGCGTTTCACGGTAGACGTTGGCCAGCCCGTTGAGTGTGACCGCGACGGAGGGGTGGGTCGGGGCCATCACCCGCTCCTTGATCGCCAGCGATTCCAGGAACAGCCTCTCCGCGGTCTCGAACTGGCCGAGCTGCCATCGCGTCTCCGCGATGTTGTTCAGGGCACCGGACACCGACAGATGATCGGGTCCGAGACTGGTGCGGTAGATCTCGAGCGCCTCCTCGTACAGCCCGGCCGCCGCCTCGTAGTCCCCCCGGGTCCAGGCCAGGACCCCGAGGTTGTTGAGGATGTCCCCCACGTCGGGATGCTCGGGACCGAGGGTCCGGCGGCGGATGTCCAGTGACCGCCGGAACAGACTGTCGGCGTCGTCGGTCCGGCCCGTCTGCCATCGGACCGCCCCGAGGTTGCTCAGGGCGAGCGCCACGTCGGGATGGTCGGCGCCGAGGGAGGCCTCCCGGATCTCGACCACACGCACGAAGGTGCGATCGGCCTCGTCGTACCGACCGGTGCGCATGTAGACGCTCGCGAGGGACCCGAGGCTCTGGGCGATCGCCGGTTCGTCGCGACCGACGGCCGCCTCCCGAATGTCCAGCGAGCGCTGGAAGAGGGTCTCGGCCTCGTCGAACTGGCCCTGCTCGTAGAGCAGACTTCCCAGGGTTGCGAGCGTAGCCGCGAGCTCTGGTGACTCGGACCCCAGGGCGGCCTCCTGGATCGACGCGGCGGAGCGACCCAGCCGCACCGCCTCGTCGTATTCGCCCCGGGCCGAGAGCGCTCGGGCCAGCAGGTACTGGGCCTCGGCGACTCCCGGATCACTCTCGGAGAGCGTGGTGCGACGAAGTTCGAGGCCCTGCCGCAGGAGGCCCGCGGCCTCGGGGTAGAGCCCCAGACCCGTGTACGCTTCTCCCATCGTGAGCATGAGGCTCGCCTGCACCTCCGGCTGGGCCGAAAGCCCGGCCTCGATCCGCACCGCTGCGCTGTCCAGGAGTTCGCGCGCGGTGACGGTGTTGCCCGCGCCCTCGAGGGGGTTCGACACCTCGAAGAGGCCGGTGAGGAAGCTCGACACCTCGGCACGGGTGGCGGCCTCACTCAACGCGGCCCGCTCCGCGGCTCGGGCCCGTACCATTCCCAGGGTAGCCGCGGTGGCTCCCACCACGAGCCCGACGATGGCCACGGTGGCCGCCAGCGTCGCGGCGAAGTTGCGGCGGACGAACTTCCGCAGGCGATAGCCCGGCGTGGGTGGGCGGGCGACCACAGGCTCGTCGGCCAGGTAGCGCCGCAGGTCCATGGCCAGTCCGTTCGCCGTCTCGTACCTGCGCGAGCGGTCCTTCTCGGTGGCGTGGAGCACGATCCAGCGGAGGTCCCCAGACACCTCGCGTTTCAGAGCGCTCAGGTCGGTGCCCCGAGCTCGCAAGACGTAGTCCAGCCGATTGCCATCCAGCTGCGTGAGTGCCTGGACCACCGTCGGCAGAGGCCGATCCCGCTCGGTGAGGCTGGCGAGGAACGCCGGTGAGCCCAGGGCCTTTGGAT
>JAHHMJ010000347.1 GCA_018678395.1 Gemmatimonadota bacterium
ACCACATCACCTACCAGTGCCCCTCGCACGCCGAGCCGGACCAGCGTCTGACGCAGATGTGTGACGAGGGGATCTTCCCCGAGATCGACCGTCGGGTCGACGCCATCGGCTACAAGTCGTGGTTCTACGCGCGCGGAACCGAGACGCGCTGGAACGGCGGTGGCTACGACGCCCGGATCGGTCGCAACTACTCGGGCTTCATCAACACGATCGGCATTCTGTTCGAATCGCCGGGGTGGCAGGAGATGGAGTCGGGCGTTCCCGCCGGACTCGAGGCGTTCAAGGCCGTGCTCGGCTATGCCGCCGAGAACGCGGACGCGGTCTTGGAGACCGTGGCCCGTGCACGTCGCGAGACCATCGAGATGGGCCAGCAGGCCCGGGGCGACGTGGTCGTCGCCATGGAGTACGCCCCGCAGCCGCGCACGGTGACGTACGAGATCGGGGTCCGGGACGACGAGGATGAAGACCCCCGCATCGTCGAGGTCACCAACGACTCGCTCATGACGCGTCCGGTCGCCACGAAGACGCGTCCGCGGCCGTATGCCTACGTCCTGCCGCGGGACGCGGTGGACGCCGTGGCGCTCCTACGCCGCAACAGCATCTCGGTCGAGGTGCTCACCCGGCCCATGGAGCTCGAGCTGGACGCCTACGTCGTCGAGGGCGTGGAGTTCGAGCGCGCGTACAATCACGCCGCGGCGGTGCGCCTCGAGCTCGCCGACGACGTGGTGAGTCGGACGGAGACGCTGCCGGCGGGGACCTACGTGGTGCGCACCGGACAGATGCGAGGTCGACTCGCGGCTCACATGCTCGAGCCCGAGACGAACGACAACGTGATCTACTGGAATACGATGGATGCCTGGCTACCGCTGCGGGCGGTGCTCGGTGGAGAGAGCGAAGAGCCTGCTCTGGCGCCGATCTGGAAGCTGATGCAGCCCACGGGGCTGCCGCTGCGGCTGGTGAACTGACCGGACGTTCGCTTCGGGACGACGGGGGAGGGCGCCGCGACTCGCGCCTTCCCCCCCGTTCGGGGGGTCAGGTCCTACAGATGATCCAGCTCAGGACGAGCTTCGCGAGGCGTTGCAGGATCGTCATCATGTCGGGAGCTCCGGAGTGAGTGCGTCGGGGTGTCCTACGCTGAAGACCCCCGAGGGGTTTCCTCGGAGGCCGTTGCGCTACCAGGCATCCTGGTGGACGCCCTTCACCGCGCGCCCGGACGGATCCGCCAACCCTCGGAGCTCTTCGCTCCACGCGAGCGCCTCCGGAGTGCTGCAGGCCACCGAGTCGCCTCCGGGCACGCAGGCTGCGGCCGAGGCGTCCGGAAAGAGCTCTTCGAAGATCGAGCGATAGTACCAGGCTTCGGCGGTCGTCGGCGGGTTGTGGGGGAAGCGCGTGGCCGCCTGGGCCATCTGCGCCGGCGTCACCCGGGACTCGGCGTGCGCCTTCAGCGAATCGATCCAGCCGTAGCCCACGCCGTCGGAGAACTGCTCCTTCTGACGGTGCAGGACGACGTCCGGAAGGAGGTCGGCGAAGGCCTCGCGCAGGACCCGTTTCTCGACGCCGTCCGGCCCCACCATCTTCACGGCCGGGTCGACGCTCATCGCCCGGTCGAGGAACTCCAGATCGAGGAACGGCACACGAGCCTCGATTCCCCACGCCGCCATGGCCTTGTTCGCGCGCAGGCAGTCGTAGAGGTGCAGGCGCTCGATCTTGCGTACCGTCTCGGCGTGGAAGGCGGCCGCGTCGGGCGCGCGGTGGAAGTAGAGGTAGCCCCCGAAAACCTCGTCCGCGCCCTCCCCCGACAGCACCATCTTGATTCCCATGGCCCGGATCCGGCGTGCCAGCAGATACATCGGGGTGCCGGCGCGGATCGTGGTGACGTCGTAGGTCTCGAGGTGGTGGATGACGTCGCGCAGCGCGTCGAGACCTTCCTGGACGGTGAAGGTGAAGCCGTGGTGGACCGTCCCGAGGTACTCGGCGACCTCTGCTGCGACGGCCAGGTCCGGGGATCCGTCCAGTCCGATCGAGAACGAGTGCAGCCGGGGCCACCACGCCTCCGAGCGGTCGTCGTCTTCCACCCGGTGCGCCGCGTACCGGGCGGTCAGGGCCGCGATGATCGACGAGTCGAGTCCCCCCGAGAGCAGCACACCGTAGGGTACGTCGCTCATCAACTGCCGGTGCACCGCCTCTTCGAGGCCGGCGCGGATCTCCGGCGCGCCGCCCGGGGCTCCGGCCACCGTCTCGTAGTCGGTCCACGTCCACGCGTGGTAGGGCTCCGGCTCGGGCCCACGGGCGCTGTCGAGCAGGTGCCCCGGAGGGAACTCCCGCACCGTGGCACAGACGCCGACCAGCGCCTTCAGTTCGGACGCCACGTGCAGGCGGCCCTCTTCGTCCCACCCCATGTACAGCGGTACGACCCCGATCGGATCACGGGCGACCAGGTAGCGGCC
>JAHHMJ010000165.1 GCA_018678395.1 Gemmatimonadota bacterium
CGGCCAGACCCTGTACGACGTCGCTCGGGGCTGCCTCGAGGGCATGCGCGCCGTGGTCCAGGAGCGGCAACCCGAGGCCCTGCTCGTGCAGGGTGATACGGCCACGGTAGCATTCACCTCGCTCGTGGGCTTTCTGGAACGGGTGAAGGTGGGCCACGTCGAGGCGGGCCTCCGCAGCGGCGACAAGTGGGCACCCTGGCCCGAGGAGATCTTCCGCCGCCTGACCGACGTTCTGAGCGACTGGTACTTCGCGCCCACACGGGACTCGGCCGAGAACCTGCGCCGGGAGAACGTCCCCGACGAGCACATCCACATCACGGGCAACCCCGTGGTCGACGCGCTGCGTCGGGTGACCGAGGGCCACGACGTCGAGAACCCCGTCCTGCGGAGCGCTCTCGACCAGCGGGCGTCCGGCGCCGGCCTGCTCGGTGTGATCACGCTGCATCGCCGAGAGTCGTTCGGCGCGCCGCTGCGGGAAGCGCTCGGCGCGATCCTCGAACTCGCCGAGTCCGAGGCGGACACGCGCTGGGTCTACCCGGTGCATCCCAATCCACAGGTCCACGGCCCCGCGCACGAAGTCCTCGGTGGACATCCGCGCATCGACCTCGTGGAGCCGCTGGATTACTTCGACCTCGCCTCGGCGCTTCGAGTTGCCGACGTCGTCCTCACCGACTCCGGTGGGATCCAGGAAGAGGCCCCGTCGTTCGGTACGCCCGTGCTCGTTCTGCGCGAGGTCACGGAACGGCCGGAGGGTGTGGACGCGGGCGTGGCCGAGCTGGTGGGTACCGACGCGGCGCGCATCACCTCCAGGGCGCGAGCCCATCTGGACCGGGCCCGAGCCGGGACGGCCCGCCGGGACGCCGCCAACCCCTACGGCGACGGTCGCGCCGGCGAGCGGATCGCCGACATCGTCGTGTCCGACCTCACCGGCGTGCCGCGCACCGTCACGGACTGGGACGCGCCGGCGTGAGCCTGTCGGTCCTCATGCACTGCGTCTATTTCCCGCCCGAGATCGGCGGGCTGGAGAGCCACGTCTTCCACCTCTGCCGGGCGATGGCGGAGCGCGGCCACCGGGTGACGATGGTCACCTCGCTCTCGCAGCCCGGTCTGGCTCGCCGCGAGGTCATGGAAGGCGTCGACGTGCATCGGACCTGGCTGCCGGCGCGCAACACGCCCGGTTGGGCGGCCCATGCGGCCTGGTCGACCCCGCGCCTCGCGCGCCTGGCCCGGGACGCGGATGTCGTGCACGCCCAGGACATCGCTTCGGTTCCGCCGGCGATGTGGGCGCGGTCCCGACGCGGCATTCCGATGGTCACGACCTACCACACGAGCCACTTCCTGACGCGCGCCGAATCGCCGTTCTGGGCGCGGGTGTTCCGACGCTTCATCTCGGCCGCCCAATACAACCTGGCCGCGAGCGAAGAGATCGCCAGCGTCGCCGAGGGTCTCGCGCCCGGACACCGGGTGGAGGCCCTGACCAACGGAGTCGACACCGGCCGCTTCCGACCCGTCGAGCCCACGCTGGCCGCGCCGGAGGGCGGCCGCCGCCGAGTCGTCGTACCGCGCCGCCTGTTCGAGAAGAACGGCGTCGAGTACTTCGTGCGGGCACTGCCACACCTCGTCGAGCGACTCGACGTCGAAGCGATCCTGGTCGGCGACGGCCCCGAACGCGCCCGCCTGGAGGCCCTCGCGGCCGAGCTCGGCGTGGCGGACCGGACGCGCTTCCTGGGCGCCCGTCCCAATGCGGAGATGCCCGGCCTCCTCGCCTCCGCCGAACTCGCCGTGTTCCCCTCCCTGATGGAGGCGACGTCGGTGGCCGCACTCGAGTGCATGGCCTGCGGCATTCCCGTGGCCGCCTCCAACGTCGGCGGACTGCCTCAGATCGTCGACGACACCGTGGGCGGCCTCTTCGAGCCGGCGGATCCCCTCGATCTGGCCGAGACGGTGGCGCGGCTCCTCGTCGAAGCCGACCTTCCGGCGTTGGGCGCCGAGGGCCGCCGCCGAGTGGTCGCGTCGTGGAGCAACGATCGACTCGCCGACCGCCATCTCGAGATCTACCGCGCACTGGTGGCGGGCGCCCCCGTGCCCGCCGCATCCGCATCGACCTGACTCCTCCCGAGCCGACACTCTCCGCCCATGGCGAAGCGCAAGCCATCCAGGACACCCGAGACGGATGAGACGACCCGGGCCGCGGCCGACGACGGCGCGGCCGGGGGCGGCGCGGCCGGCGGGGAGGGGCCCGCGGCCGAGCACGTGCACATCCCGGGCTGGGTCCCCCCGGTCGTCTACGGCATCGTCACCCTGATCCTCTTCCGAGCCTTCGCCTTCTCGGATGCCATGCTGTACGGTGCCGACACCGAGGGGCTGGGCTACATGGCCCGCGCCTTCTACGCCGAGGCGCTGAAGTCGGGCGACTTCCCGCTGTGGAACCCGATCATCCTCGGGGGCACCCCCTTCCTGGAGTCCCTCGCCGGAGGCGACTCGCTCTACCCACCGTCCGTGCTGCTCCTGCTGCTGCTGGAGCCGTTCCGTGCGCTCGGGTGGAAGCTGGTGCTGCACGTGTGGCTCGCCGGGCTCTTCACCTACGGATGGACGCGGTCGCTGGGGTGCAGCCGCGCGGCTTCGCTCGTAGCGGGGATGGGCTACATGGTCGCGCCGTTCTTCGTGAGCCTCGCCTGGCCGGCCCACGACGGGAAGATGTTCGTGACGGCCCTGACGCCGCTGCTCTTCTGGGCGGTGGAAGCGTGGTTCGTGCGCGGCCGCCTCACGGCGCTCGCCGGGATCGGAGCCGTGGTCGCGCTCACGATCCTCACCACGCACCTCCAGATGGCCTACTTCCTGTTCGGGGCCACGGGCGCGTACGCCGTGTTCCGGGCCGTACAGGGCGCCCGTCGGCGCGGCGGCCGCGGCCCCTGGGTTCGCTTCGCGGCGTTCGTCGCGATCTCGGTCGTGGGCGCGGGCGCCTCGGGCGTACAGCTCCTCCCGGCGGTCGACTACATCGGCGATGCCTCGCGCCGCAGCCAGACCACGACCCAGGCGACACCCGAGGAGAACCGCGCGTACGCCGCGTCGTGGGGGATGCACCCCGAGGAGGCGGTCTCGAGCCTCGCAGTTCCGGAATTCGTGGGCGCGTCGACCTACGAGGGTTCGTGGACCGACGGCACGTACTGGGGGCGCAACGTCTTCAAGTACAACAGCGAGTACATGGGACTCGGTCTGCTGCTGTTGGGCGTGCTCGCCTTCTTCGGGGGACGACGGCAGGGAGTGCGGCTCTTCTTCGCCGCGCTCGCGGGCGTTTCGCTGCTCTACACGCTCAACACGTGGACCCCGGTCTGGGGGCTGTTCTACGCCGTCGTGCCCGGCCTGAAGCTCTTCCGCGCACCGAGCATGGTCATCTTCCTCACCGGCTTCGGGATTGCCACGCTGGCGGCGTTCGGCGTGGATCGCATGCTCGCGTGGTCGGCCGCGCGCAGCCCCGACGAGGGCCGCATCGGCCAGCGCGTGCTCTGGGGCGCCGCGGGTGTGCTGCTCCTGGGCGGCGTGCTCACGCAGGCGGGCGTCCTCCTCGACCTCTGGACCGGCGTGATGTACGGCGACATGCGGCCCGAGAAGGCGCAGGCGCTCGCGACGGCCACCCCGCACATCGCGCGCGGCTTCTTCGTGGCGGGTCTGCTGTCCGCGGCGCTCGGCGCCCTCCTGTTCGCCGGCCGGGGCCGCTGGCTCAAGCCCTCGGGGGTCACGGGGCTGCTCGTCGTCCTGATCGCGATCGACGGAGGCCGGGTGTCCGACCGCTTCCTCTCCGTGAAGGACTTCGACGAATTCGCGGTTCGCGATCCGGTGGTGGACTTCCTCGTGGAGCGGGAGGCCGAGGAAGAGCCTTTCCGAGTGCTCGATCTGGGTGGACCCCAGGCGTTCGGCGGCGAGGTGCGGATGGGGATGTGGGGATTGGATCTGGCGGGAGGCCACCATCCCAACGACCTGCGCCGCTATCGCGAACTCACCGGGATGCAGGGCGGAGGGACCCCGGAGAACCTCTTCAACAACCCGGCGGTGAACCGCCTCCTGAACGTTCGCTACATCGTCTGGCCCGCCGCGCAGGTCGGCGGAGGCCTGGACGAGGTCGACCTCCCGGGGCTGCGGCCCATCGAGGCGGTGACCGGTACGCGACTGCAGGACGGGCGGACCTACGAGGTCGTCTACGCCTATCCGGGGCTGGATCGGGCTCGCCTGGTCCGGCAGTTCGACTGGGTCGACGAGAACGAGGCCCTGGCGCGCATTCTGGCACCCGGCTTCGACCCCGCGAACACGCTCCTCCTGACCCGTTCCCCCGAAGCCGAGGCGGCCGCGGCGACGATCGGGATGACCGCGTCCGCGCCCAGCGCCGCCCCGGAGACGGACTCGCCCCCGGCTGCGGACTCGGTCCAGGCCCCAGCTCCGCTCGGAACGGTGGATTGGCTCGAAGAGGGCACGGACCGCACGCGCCTCCGGGTCGTGGCCCCCGAGCCCTCCTGGCTGGTCGTCGCAGAGAACTACTACCCGACCTGGTCGGCCACCGTGAGCGGCGACGCGGCGCCCATCGTGCGCGCCTACCACACGCTTCAGGCCGTGCCCATCCCCGCCGGAGAGCACGAGGTGGTGCTCGAGGTCCGCGTCGACGGGCCCGTGCGTACCGGATTCCTTCTGTCCGCCGGCTCGTGGGTGCTGCTGGCGGGTCTGGCCGGAGCGTCGAGCCTGCGGCGTCGGCGGCGTGACGACGACGCCTGAGTCCGCCGGGATCGAGCGCCGCTCGGGGACGGCCTCCTGGCTGCGCCTCGGGTTGCAGCTCCTCCTGACGGCGGTCGTCACGGGCTTCGTCCTGAACCGGATCGGGTTCACGCTCGACGAGCTCACCCGGGTGGACGCGGCCCGCTGGACCCCGCGTGCGCTGCCCCTCGCGGGGTCGGTCGTCGCGCTTCTGGCGGGCTACGTGGTCTCGGCGTGGCTGTGGGCCCGCATGGTGCTGGAGATGGGCGGACCGAGACTGCCGCTGTGGACCGCGGTGCGCGTCTACATGGTCGCCAATCTCGGCCGGTACGTGCCGGGAAAGGTCGTCCAGATCGCGGGCCTGGCCTGGCTGGCCCGAGCCGAGGGTGTCGCCGCGGGCACCGCCGTGGGAGCGGCGGTGGTCGGCCAGGGAATGGCGCTGCTCGGGGCCTTCGTGGTCGGACTCGGCGCGTTCTTCGGCACGCAGGAGACCTATAGGGCCGTCGGATGGTGGGGTCTGGGGCTCGTCACCGTCATCGTGGCCGCCACGTCGATCCCGGCATCGGCCCGGGTGCTCGAGCGCCTGTGGCGCCGGCTGGCCGGTGCGAGGAGCGGGGCAGGGGAGTCCTCCGGCGTGAGCACGTCCGATCCCACCGAGACCGCGGCCGCACGGCCGGGCTTCGGCCTGCGATGGACCCTGGCCTACGCCGCGAACTGGGGGCTGTACGCCGTCGCCTTCTGGCTTCTTTTCGTGGGACTCGAGGGGTGGGCGCCGTTCCTGCAGGTCGGTCCTGCCTTCGCCGCCGCCTATCTGGTTGGATATCTCGTCCTGTTCGCTCCCGCCGGCGTCGGGATTCGAGAGTCCGCACTGGTCGCGTTCCTCCTCCCGGTGCTGCCCAGAGAGGGCGCACTGGCGCTCGCGATCGGGGCGCGCCTCTGGATCACGGCCGTCGAGGTGGTGCCCGCCGCCGGGCTGGCGTGGATCCAGGCACGCCACGGGGGTATCTCTGAAGGGTCCTCGCCGCCGTCCGGACCGGACTCGGCCGACCCGTCGTCCCGTTCCTCGAACTCCGCCTCCGGGCCCCGATCGTGAGCAGCCACTCCGCACCGCCCACCGACTCCGCTGCGGGACCCGTCGAGCGCGCAGCGACGCGGGCACCCGTGCCGACGGCTCGTGGCGAGCGCGTCCTGGTCGTGATCCCCACCTACGACGAGCGGGAGAACCTGCCGCGCATCGTGCCGGCCGTGCTGGACGTCGACGATCGCATCGACATCCTGGTGGTCGACGACAACTCGCCCGATGGGACCGGCGCGGTCGCCGACGACCTCGCGGCCGCGTATTCCCCTCGTGTGCACGTCCTGCACCGGGAAGGGAAGGAGGGGCTCGGGCGTGCCTATCTCGCCGGGTTCGCCTGGGCGTTGGCGCGGGCCTACGGCTGGGTCGTCGAGATGGACGCCGACCTCTCGCACCGACCCGAAGATTTACCGAAGCTGCTCGCGGCCGCCGTGGATCATCCGGTCGTCGTCGGCTCCCGGTACGTCGAGGGGCGGGTGACCGTGGTGAACTGGCCGATCAGCCGGCTCATCATCTCGCTCTTCGGCAGCTGGTACGCGCGCACCATCACGCGGCTGCCGATCCGCGACACCACCGGGGGCTTCAACTGCTTCCGGCGCGAGGTCCTCGAGGCGCTGGATTTCGAGCGCATCGAGTCCAACGGCTACGCATTCCAGATCGAGCTGAAGCTCCGCGCATGGCGCAAGGGGTTTGCACTCGTCGAGGTGCCGATCGTCTTCACCGAACGCGACACCGGCGAGTCGAAGATGTCCAAGCGGATCGTGCGCGAAGCCGTCTGGAAGGTGTGGAAGCTGCGCCTGCTCGACATCGGGCGTCGTCTGTGAGCGGGGAGAGCGGCCGCAGGGAGGGCAGCCCCGGGGACGCGAACGCCGGCCGGATCGATCAGGCCTGGTACGACGACTCGACCTACTTCGACGGCGACACCGCGCATCTGACCGACCTGGACAGCCCGTTCCAGCGCTACCGCATCCGGAAGGTGCTCGACATCGCCGCGCCCGCGCCGACCGACCGTGTCGTCGACCTCGGGTGTGGGTGGGGCACGTTCGAGTTCGTTCTCGCCGATCGGGTCCGGGAGATCGTGGGGATCGACTTCTCGGCGCGGAGCATCGCGCTGTGCGGCGACCGGCTGGCTCGCGAGCCCCGCGACAACGTCCGCTTCGTCCAGGCCGACGCGGGCGACACGGGCCTCGCAGCCGGGGCCTGGGACCTGGTCATCTGCGCCGACCTCTTCGAGCACCTGTATCCGGAGGACTCGCAGCGGGTGGCCGCCGAAGCCTTCCGACTGCTGCGCCCCGGAGGCCGCTTCAGCGTGTGGACGCCGCACCGGGGGCACATCCTCGAGATCCTCAAGAACAACCGCATCCTGCTGAAGCCGGACCCGAGTCACGTCGACTACAAGTCGATGGCGCGGATGAAAAGGCTCGTGACCGAGGCCGGCTTCGAGATCGAGCGCGCGTATTACGCCGAGTCACATCTGCCGGGACTTCGCGCCGCCGAGCGCATGCTGTCCGGCTTCGTCCCGTTCCTGCGACGACGCATCGCGGTTCTCGGCCGCAAGCCGCCGTCGACCTAGCGGGAAGCCCGGGGGAGTGGGGCCGAGCGGCTCCAGCCAGAACGAATCCATGGATGGCAGAGTTCTCGCCCTCCGATTTCTCGTATTTTACATAATATACATTATGCGTACACTGGGGATGAACATCCCGTAGAAGGCCGGATGTGGCTTCATCCCCCTCGGGATCGCGGCCGCCGATACTCCCCGGGCATGGACTCGCTCATCGAGGTCGGACCGACCGCCTCCCGTCTGCGTGCCGCGCAGCGCATCGCCGGCGGCGGCGTGCTGGCGCTCCTGGGCACGGCTGCGTTCGCCGTGGGCGTCGCACTGCCGACGACGGCGCTCGCCTACATCGGTGGCGTCGTGGGCGGCATCGCCCTGGCCGGCGTGGGGCTCCTCAGGGTCGGCCACGCAGCGACGCACCTGATGCGGTACGGAGTCCCCGGGTCGGCCCGCACACTGGTGGCGGCCGGCGGACTGGGGGCATCGCTGGTGACGTTCGCCGCCACCCACGTGATGCTGATCGCCAACGTCGAGGCGGTGCGCCCGCTATATGCGGTGTCGACGCTCGGTGTTGCGGTCTTCGGGACGACGCTCGCCGTCCTGGGCGTCCGATCGATCGTCCGCTGGTCTGGACGATCCGATCGACGGTCCACCCTGCGGCCGTTCCGGGCTCGGGCTTCCGGCCCGAGTGACTGATCCGGTCGCTCAGCCGCCCTGGCGGGCCATGGCCTCTCCGAGTCGCATCTCGTAGATGGCGAGCTGCTCGACCGACGCGTCCTCCCCGTCGATCAACCGCTGATAGAGCGCCGCCGCGCCGGCGTAGTCCGACCTCTCCATCCGGAGCCGCGCGGCATCGTCGAGAGCGGCGACCCGCTGGAACGCCAACTCGGCGTCGTCCGCGATGCGCAGGTAGAGGGCTTCGGCCTCGTCGGTCCGCTGCTGCTCTTCCAACGCCCGCGCCTGCAGCGTCGCCAACTGGACCCCCATCGGCTCCCGAAGCGACTCACCGGCCGCCTCCAGCGTCGTCAGCGCCTGACCGGCCTGGCCGCCGTCCATGTACAACTGCGCGAGCAGAAGACGCGCCTCACCCGCGTAGGCGGTGCCCGCGAAGCGCTCGAGATACTGTTCGAGCGAGATCTTCGACGCCTCGGGGTCGCTGATTCCGACGGACTGAGCGATCCGCTCGAGTTCGGCGATGGCCGTCTCGGCCTGCGTCCCACGCCAGTTCGCGTAGTACACCGCCGCGAAGATCACCGCGGCCACGGCGATCCCGAACAGAATCAGGACCTGGCTGTTGTTCCGGGCCCAGCCGGTGAACTCGAGAACGCGGGCGATGAAGACGTCGTCGGCTTCTTCGTTCTTCGAATCGCCGGGTCGGCGACGGGATGAGCCGGGATGGCGCTGCGCCATGAGGTTCGGGCGTTGGGGGTTCGTCGAGGGGACCGGATTTCGGAAACCCCAGAGCACGCAAAGCTATTCCGGGCCGTCGACGGGGTCAACGGCGCGCGGAGGGCACTCTGCGCGCTCACCTCACTCCCCTGCCCCGGCATTCCCCTCCCCCGGCAGCCCCCCTCGGGGGGGCACCCAGAGAGCCCGACCCTCCTGATCGAGTACGTCGTCGAAGAGCCACCCGTTGAGGATCGTGGTCACGGTGGACCGATGAAGGCCGGCCCATTCCGCGAGAATCCGGTGGGTGACCCCCTCCAGAC
>JAHHMJ010000521.1 GCA_018678395.1 Gemmatimonadota bacterium
GCGGGATGGGACGACCAGCGCGATCGAGAAAACGCCATCCCAGAGCAGACGCCGCCCCGGTACCGCCGTCCACGGTCGCGCTCCCGCCCAGGGTCAGCCACACGCGTCGAGCGCCGGCCCGGGCGGCCGCAAGAAGAAGCTCACCCGTTCCGTACGACGTCGCGCGCAGCGGATCGCGCTGCGACGGGGCCACGAGCGTCAGCCCACTGGCCCGAGCCATCTCCACCACCGCGTCCGGATGCGGTGGGGACGAGTCCGGAAGCCGCAGCCAGTCCGCGGTGCGACGGGTTCGGCCGGTCGGATGGGTGGCCTCGGTCTTCACCCACGAACCGCCGAGCGCATCGGCGATCACGGACGCACTGCCTTCGCCCCCGTCGGCGAGCGGCTGGAGATGAAGGCGTACCTTCGGCGCGACGTCCCTGATGCCGTCCGCCGCGGCAGAACAGGCCTCGCGGGCGGTCAGTGTGCCCTTGAAGGAATCGAAGGCGAGCAGGACCGACGGAGGCGACCTCGCGTACCGGCCCGAGCGCGTGCTCAGCTCCGCGTCACCGCGATGGCGTGGGTCTCATCCACCGGGACGATCACGTACTCGTTCGTCGACTCGCAGAGCGAGCAGACCGCGTGGGTCCGATCGAGAACCTCCATCTCGGCCACCAAGCCGCACGACTCGCAGTGGGCCGTCAGCATGCGTGCCTCGTGCGGCAGATGGCTCTTGGCGAGCCGGACGCCCATCACCATTCCGGGCCTCCCGGTGAGCGGACAGGTCCCCTCCGAGCAGCCCTCCCCGAAGTCGAGGCAGACCACCGAGCCCCCGTCGGGCAGGTTGGCGTGCGATCCCCCATGCTCCGGGGTGATGGTCAGCCGCACCTTGTGGTTGCAGCCGGGGCAGTAGACGGTCGATACGTCCATGTCATTCACCTCCCAGGCGCTCCCGCGCCCGCTCGATCAGGTCCTTGTAGCGCTCTTTCATCTCCTGGGACGGCACATCGAAGAGCGGGCATAGATCCCCGGTGCACTGGACTCCGTGCTCGAGACAGATGAGGTCCTGCGGACCCGGCTCCCGCCTCTCCTCGGCCACACGCGGATTCACGATCACTCGCACCTTCCGGTCGCAGCCGGCGCAGTATGCGAGGTGTGCGTCGATGGCCATGGTTGCCTCCTCGCGGCTCTCAGCCGCGGTGAACGATCCGGAGTCCGGCTCGCTGGGGTAGGAATTGTGGGCCGTCATCGCCCAGGGCGAAAGCCGCGGTCGCCGCGGCGTCGGCGCTCCGGACCGTGGGCGCCTCGATCGTGATGGAGCGGAAGCGGGGACGATGGGGTCGCCCCGTGGCCGGGTCGAGCAGGTGATGATATCGGCGACCCTCGTGGTCGAAGCCGCGCAGGTAGTCGCCCGAGGTCGCCACGGCACGGTCTTCGACGTCGAGTACCGTCAGCACCTCGTCCGGCCGCTCGGGATCACGCACACCGATGCGCCACGGGCGGCCGCCCGGTCCGGTGCCGAGCGCCATCAGGTCGCCCCCCACGTTGACCAGAGCCGATCGCACCCCGGTCGCCTCCAGAGCGGCGGCGGCGCGGTCGACCCCGTAGCCCTTGGCGATGCCACCCAGGTCGAGGGCGGCGGCGGTCGTGTGCCGCCGCAGCCAGGGCGCGCCGGGATCGCCGCCGAGCTCGAGCGCGCGCCACGGCGGTGTCTCCGTCAGGGCTTCGACGTCGAATGCCGCGGGCGGACGCGCTCCCGGGTGTGGGTCCCACAACTCACTCAGCCGGGCGAGGCCCGGATCGAAACGCCCCTCCGTGTCGCGCGCCCACATCAGGGCGTCGCGCACGACCTCGGCCGTCTCCGGCGAAACGGTCACCGCCGCACCCGGACGGGAGCGATTCACACGGCCGATGTCGGAGTCGGCGCGAAAGCGCGTCATGAGCGATTCGACGCGACGGAGCTCGGCCACCGCGGCGTCGAGAGCGTGATGCGCCGCCGGCTCGAAGCGAGTCGCAATCGCGAACGTCGCCAGCGTTCCCATCGACGGTACGGTACGCCGCACCCACCGCTCCCGCGGCCGGAGCAGCGGGGGGGCCGCGGCGACCGCGAGCGCCCCGACTCCCAGCGCGAGGAACCCACGCCGATCCAATGACGGTGTGTTCATGATGCTCGGTCCCGGTGTGCCGCGGCCGCGTCGTCCAGCGGGCAGGACGCACAATCGCCCCCGCAATCGCCGCACGACCGGTAGGCGAGCGGCAGGAGGCCGACGAGCGCGAAGAGCAGCGCCATGCCGACGATCCCCACCAGCAGTCCGGTATTCAGGTCCACGTCAGCCTCCTCATGCGGTGAAGAGTCCGGCGAAGCCCATGAACGCCAGCGACAGCGTCCCGGCCAGAATCAGCACCAGTCCCATGTTGCGCGCGACGGCGGGTACGTCCGAGAGCTCGACCCGCTCGCGGATCGACGCCATCAGCGTCAGGGCGAGGGTGAGGCCGGCGCCGGCCCCGAGGGCGAAGACGAGTCCTTCGAGCGCGCCGTAGCCGCGGTTCGTCTGGAAGATGGCCAGTCCGAGAATCGCGCAGTTCGTCGTGATCAGCGGAAGGAAGATCCCGAGCTCCCGGAAGAGGGCGGGACTCAGCTTCTTGATCGCCATCTCGACGATCTGCACCAGCGAGGCGATGACGACGATGAACGAGATCAGCCGCAGGTAGGGGGCCTGGGCCAGCACGTACGCATTAAGGAAGGACGCCGTCAGCGACGTGATGACGAGCACGAAGATGTTGGCCGCCCCCATCCGGACCGCGGTGCCCACCTTGGCCGACACGCCCAGGAACGGACACAGCCCGAGGAAGAGGACGAGGGTGAAGTTGTTCACCAACATCGCCGAGACGAAGATCCACGCGAGCTCACCCATGGCGACCTCCACTGCCGCGTCCCGCGGCACCCGCCGAGGTCGTCCGCCCGGCCCCCACCGAACCGTCCCCACCCACCGTGACCGTCACGCCGTGCGGCCAGTGGCGCGGGTGCACCGGGACCGCCTTGCGCTCCTCCCACCATGCGAAGAGCAGGAGCAGCAGGCCGAGCGTGAAGAAGCCGCCCGGCGGCAGTATCATGACGATCCACGGCTCGAAGCTCGACCCCAGCACGGGAATGTCGAGGAACGTGCCGTTGCCGAGCACCTCCCGGACCGTCCCCATCATGAACATGGCGATGATGAAGCCGACGCCGGTGCCGAAGGCGTCGAGAAGCGCTCTCCCGACGGGCCGCTTCGACGCGAAGGCCTCCTGACGGCCGAGGATCATGCAGTTCACCACGATCAGGGCGATGAAGGCGCCCAGGGCCTTGTGGATGTCCGGGACCACCGCGGCGAGGATCATGTCCGCCATGGTGACGAAGGTCGCGATGATCAGGATGTAGGCACTGATCCGGACCTCCTTCGGAATCCAGGACTTGAAGAGGGAGACCAGCAGGCTCGAGCCGGTGAGGACGAAGAAGGTCGCGATGCCCATCGCCAGGCTGTTGGCGACGGTATTGGTCACGGCCAACGCCGGGCAGAGGCCGAGCAGCTGGACGAGGACCGGGTTCTCCCTCCACACACCGCGGAAGAAGTCCTGCGACGGGGTCGTCGCGCGCGGGCTCATGAGCCACCCCCGGCCATCGGACTCCCTCCCGCCATCGCCGGCGGGGTGAGTCCTCCCCGCCAGAGGGCGCGCATCTGTTCGTCCACGTCTTCGAGGCGGTGGTTGATGATGTCGACGATGGCGCGCGAGCTGATGGTCGCACCGGTGATCATGTCGATCTCACCCTCGACGTCCGAGCCGGCGCCCTCCTTCACTCCGATGAGCGGCGTCGCGACGCCCCGGAACGCGGCCACGAACGACGAGTCCTTCTCGATCTTGTCGCCGAGTCCCGGTGTTTCCTTCGATTCCAGGACCTTCATGCCCAGTACCGTGCCGGCTCCCGGATCGTACCCGAACAGGAGCCGGATCACGTCCTGGAACCCAGGCTCGGCCGCGGCCAGTGCCACGCCGGTCGGAGCGCCGGTCGCGTCGAAGCCGACGTACACGCGGTCGGCCGAGGCCGTATCGGCCCCGGCGGGCGGCTGCGCCGTGAACGCGCCGTCGACCTCGAAGTAGGTCTGCGTGCTCTCGGGACCCCCGAGCACCTCGACCACCGCCTCCTGCAGCACCCGGGCCTGATGCGCCAGGATGCGCGGCTCGGTCCACTGGTGCACCGAAACCAGGACCAGGCCGGCGAGCGCTCCCGCGACGGCCAGCGT
>JAHHMJ010000075.1 GCA_018678395.1 Gemmatimonadota bacterium
CCATCCCACTCGACAGCGGCATCAGCACGGCGGCCACCAGAGGATTCACGAGACCGGCGGCGGCCGCGCCCACCGCGGTCACGTTGTATGCCAGCGAGCGGGCGAGATTCGCCCGGATGGCACGACGGGCGGCTCGGGCGGCCCGCACCGCCGCGGCAACGGGCGCCAGCGACGGCGAAGCGAGCACGCCGTCGGCCGCCAGGATGGAGCTCGCCGCGCCGCTCCCCATGGCGATGCCCACGTCGGCGGCGGCCAGCGCAGGTCCGTCGTTGAGGCCGTCTCCCACGAAGACGACGTGCTCGTCCCGGGCGCGCGCCGCCTCGATCCACGCCGTCTTCTCCTGGGGCGAGAACCGGGCGCGCACATCGTCGATGCCGGCCTCGCGCGCCATGCGCCGCGCCGGCTCGGCGTCGTCGCCGGTCAGCAGCGTGACGGACAGACCGAGCGCCCGCAGGTCGGCCACGGCCGGCGCCGAGTCGATCCGGAGTCGGTCTCCCAGGTAGAGCGATCGTCGATCGCCCGTTTCGTCCACGAGATCCACTCTGCCCGGACCTCCCCGCTCGAGACGCCAGCGGCGCCCGTCGACGACCCCTTCGATGCCGACCCCGGCCGTCTCCCGCACCTCGGACGCCTCCGGGAGCGCGATCCCGCGCTCGCTCGCCTCGCGGGTGATGGCGCGAGCCACCGGATGGACGCTGAAGCGCTCGAGTCCGGCGGCGATTCGAAGGGCTGGGTCGTCCGCGGCGACCACGACCATCTCCCCGGCCGTGACGGTACCGGTCTTGTCGAGCACCACCCGATCGGCCTCCGACAGCTCCAGCAGCGCCTCGGAGCTCCGGAAAAGCAATCCGCGGCGCGCCGCGGATCCCAGACCGGCGGCCGCGGCCAGCGGGTGGGCGAGCGCGAGAGCGCACGGGCATGCCACGACCAGCACCGCGACCGTCGCCGAGAGCGCCCGTGAGGCGTCGGCCAGGGTGAACCAGGCGAAGAAGGTCGCGGCGGCGACCAGAAGCGTCACCGCCGTGAACCACGGCGCCAGGCGGTCCGCGGCGGTCGGCTCGACGGCCCGGTCGGCGGCGCGACGCAGATCGTCGGCCATCCGCCGCACGACGGTGGCCTCGGCGATCGCCGTGACCCGACACTCGAGGGCACCGTCTTCGAGGACGGTCCCCGCGAACACCCGGGCCCCGGGCTCGACCGGGACCGGCTCGGCCTCTCCGGTCAGGAGAGCGAGTCGGACGAACCCGGTACCCGACGAGACGACGCCGTCGGCCGGAAGCTCCTCCCCCGCCCCCACCACGATGCGCTCGCCGACGACCAGATCCTGAGACGGAACGGTCACCACGCTACCGTCGGCCCGGAGCCGGCGGGCGGTGGCGGGCACGACGGCCGCGAGCGACACCGCCGCTTCCGCCGCCCGGCGCCGTCCGCGTCCCTCGAGCAGCCGCCCGGCCAACAGGAGCGCGACCAGCATGGTGAGCGAATCCAGGTAGGGCTCTCCGAGTCCCGCCGACGGGCCCATCGCCACGGTGACGGCGCCGTGCACCCACAGCACGGCAACGGCGATCGCGATGGGCAGATCCATGTGCAGGACCCGGTGCCGCAACCCGGCGAGAGCCCCCGCGAAGAAGGGGGCCGCCGACCAGAAGGCCACCGGCGTCGCCACGGCGAGCGACACCCAGTGGAAGAGTGCCACGAAGCGAGGCGCCATGTCGCCCCACCACCCGGCGTACAGCGCGGCCGAGAAGAGCATGACGTTCATCGCACCGAACGTCGCCACGCCGAGGCGCAGCAGCAGATCGCGATCGGGGCGGGCCTCTTCACCCAGAAGCCGTGGGCGATAGCCCAGGGCGGCGATGGTCCCGGCCAGAGTCGACAGATCGACCTGGGCGGGATCCCAGCGGAGGCGCGCGCGTCCGCTGGCGTAACTCACCTGGGCGTCGACCACGCCCGGAGTGCGTTGGAGCAGGTTCTCGGTCACCCACACGCAGGATGCGCAGCGCAGCCCGTCGACCATCAGGGAGACCGCGCAACTGCCGTCGTCCCTCCTCTCCACCGGGACGGCACTCCACCCCTCCGACCGAGGCTCCGGCCGGGGCGCGAAGGCCTCCCGCTCGGCGTAGTATCGCTCGAGGCCGGCACCGGCGATGATCTCCGCGGCGAGCTCGCAGCCGGCGCAGCACCAGGTGTCGTTCGGCCCTTCGACCGGGGTCCCGCAATGGGGGCAGC
>JAHHMJ010000373.1 GCA_018678395.1 Gemmatimonadota bacterium
ACATTCAGGCTCTCTGGGCGGGGCTCGGCCAGGAGGAGGCGCATCCACGGCACGCCGCGATCGAACAGATCGGTTCGCACCATGCTCCAGAAGGTCCAGCGCTTCAGGTGGGTCGACTGAATGTCCGGGTCGAGAGCGATCCGCCACCCGGCGTCGCGAATGCGGTAGCCGAGTTCGATGTCCTCGATCTGGGGCCGGGGGAAGCGCTCGATGTCGAAACCGCCGACCGAGGCGAAGACCTCGCGCCGCACGGCGCCGCAGCCCGCCCAGAACGTCTCGGCGTCACCCGCGCCGCGGAGATGCACGTAGCGGTGATAGAGGTTGCGGTACTGCGACACGAAGCCGGGGGCGGTCGGGCGTGCGTCGTAGGCCCCGAAGGCGGCACCCAGGCGAGGCTCGCGGTCGAAGCGTCGCAGGAAGCGTCTCAACGCGTCCGGATGCACGCACACGTCTGCGTCGACGAAGAGGAGCAGGTCGCCCTCCGCCCTGGCGGCGCCCAGGTTGCGGGCCGCACCGGGGCCCAGCGGTCCGCCTGCCACGGTGACGACGTCGTGTCCCTGTTCGCGGACCCAGTCCGCAGTTCCGTCGGTGCTCCCGTCGTCGACCACGAGCAGACGCCACAGCGTGGGGTCGATGTCCGAGCCCTCGAGCGCGGCTACGCTCTGCGGGAGCAGCGACATGCCGTTCAGTACAGGCATGACCACGGTGATCCGCGGGCCGTCGGCCTCCGCTCCGAGTCCCGAGCCGCCGTCACCCTCAGGCGGTGCCATCGGCCCTTGCGGCGATACCCGAGGATGACCCTCGAGAGGGTGGCTCGACTTCGGAGGGAGCCGTCGCCGCGGCCTGCTCGGCCCCGGCAGACGCACCGCCGTCGGCCTCGGCGTCGGGCGGGGACGCTTCGGTCGACTGCCCCGCCTCGAGGCGCTGCTCTTCGTGGTATTCGAAGTCCGTGTTGACCGCCCACAGATCGTGGCCGGCACCCTCCATGTTCCAGATGGCCATCATGGCCGTGAGCATGGAGTGATCCGCGTTGTTGTACTTGTGCATGCCGTTGCGCCCGACCGTATGCAGGTTCGCGATCGGGTCGATGTGCGACCGGAGCGTGTCCACGCACTCACTGTAGATCGCGTCGTAGATCGGGTACGCCTTGGGCATGCGGATGACAGCGCCGTCTTCGACGGTGGCGCCCTTGGCGCCGCCGAGCTCCGCGAGTTCGCGGGTCGCCCTCGCGATCAGATCCTCGTCGCTGGACGTCCACAGTCCGTCGCCCTCGAAGCAGAAGTACTCGAGTCCGAGGCACGTCTTCCCGGGCTCGGGCACCATGGCCTGGCTCCAGTTGTTGAAGTTCTGGATCCGACCGACCTTCACGCCCGGCGTGTGCACGTAGATCCAGTTGTCCGGGAAGAGGTCTTCGCCGTCCATGATCAGGGCGACGACCAGGAAGTCCCGGTAGCGCAGGCCGTCCGCTGCCTCGCGGACCTCGGCCGACGGTGCGGGCTCCAGGGAACGGGCGAGGGTGCGGAGGGGCATCGTGCTGACGACGTGGTCGCAAGCGACCTCCTCGACCCCAGCTGCGTTTCGGACCCGGACGGCCTTCGCTTCTCCGTCCTCGACCAGAATGCCCTCGACGTAGTGCTCGAGCAGGACCCTTCCGCCCATGCCGCGGATCTTGTCCGCGCAGACCTCCCACATCTGTCCGGGACCCAGCCTCGGGTACTGGAACTCGTTGATGAGCGTCTTGATCTTCGTCGACCGCTTGTTGATCGACGCCGCCGAGATGATCGCCCGTGCGAGCGAGAGTCCCTTGATGCGCTGGGCCGCCCACTCCGCTCGGATCTCGGTGCAGGGGATGCCCCAGACCTTCTCGGTGTAGGTCTTGAAGAAGATCTCGTAGAGCCGCTTTCCGAAGCGATTGGTCACCCACTGCTCGAAGTTCTCTTCGACGGGGTAGGGCCTGAAGTGCCACCAGAGGTAGCTCAGGATGATCCCGATCGAGTTGAACAGACCGAGCCCGAAGAGCGCGTTGGCCGGCTTCAGGGGGTAGTTGAAGTACTTGCCGCGGTAGTGGATCCGGGACAGCCGAGGCACGGAGATGAACTCGTCCTCGAGGATCTCGTGCCACAGCGCCTCGACCGGCTCGATCTTCGTGAAGAACCGGTGTCCGCCGATATCGAACCGGAACCCCTTGTACTGGGCGGTCTGCGAGATGCCACCGAGGATGTCGTCGCCTTCGAATACCGTGACGTCGTAGCCCCGCTGGGCCAGGAGATACGCGGTCGTCAGACCGGCCGGCCCACCGCCGACCACGGCGATGTGATCGCCGGGCCGCAACTGGCGGACCCTCCGTGGAGAAGCCTCCGAATAGACGAGGTCGCTCGAGGCCATCAATCGGTCGGGGTTGAGGCGGCGACGGAACCCGATCGTCCTGTCGCCCACGAGGTGTGGTGGTGTCTTGGTGCCGCGAGGCGGATCCAGCGATCGAGCGTGTCGGGGTTGTGCGATCCTCGATCGATCCTCGCGGGATCGTGGCGTGAGCGCCACAGCCCGTCGCGGGGATCCATCGGACTGCTGCCGGCTCGTCGCACACGCGTCGGGCGCGAGCGCTCCGATCCTGGTGATTTCGTGCCCAAGAAGCGCTACTCCTGCCGGTCTCGAGGGTTTCTCGTCGGGGGGCGAGTCCCCGTGCCGCTCGCCGGCACGAGCCCATGTTGCGCAGGACTCATGCCAAGTACTCCGCGGCCCGCGAGCGGTTTCCCGCGCACGCATGCACGGCGCCTCTTCAGGGTGTCGGCCGGAAGGGTCGGAGTATCCAGTTCGGGCGTCGCCGGTGCGCGCCTCTCCAACGCGGCGCGGCTCCGGAGGGAGAGCCCCCGGAGCCGCGAGATGGATGTCCTGCGCGAGGATCAGCCGTTGGGATCGAGCACCGCATCGATGCGCGCGACCGCGTCACGGTAGTGCAGAACGGTCGGCTGGTGGGAGGTGCGGCCGACGGCTCCCTGCAGGGTCCGGCGCAGCGTCGTGAGCTGTCCGCGGACGAACGGCGCGATGTCGGTCTGCATGGCCTCCTCGTCCGCCATCAGCTCGGCCATCCGATCCAGGAAGGCGCGCTGCAGGTTTCGGCGATACGCGTCGGTGGCACGCCCGGAGGCGGCCTCGGACCAGATACCCTCGCGCGTGTCGTCGAGCAGATCGCCCAGACTGTAGGCGTCGGACCCGTGAAAGGCCTCCTGCTCGACCAGCCGCTTCATCCGGTCGACGTTCAGCAGTCCGTTGAGGGCAAAGACCTGACGCCCGCGAATCTGGTCGGGGACGCCCGAACCCGTGATTCGGGAGAGGATGCTCGTGTCCAGCATCCACTCCGGGGTCGCGAACACCTGGCGGTTCAGGTACTCGACGGCGCGCGCCTGCTTCTCGGCCGGAACGGTCTCGAAGATGGCGCCGTCCTGGCCCTGTCGCTTCCGCGTCTGGACCACGCCGCCCACGTTCACCAGGACATGCCCGGTGTAGCGGTTCCACTGCCCGGCCACATTGTTGTAGAGCTCTTCGAGGTTGTCGTAGTCCTCGCCTTCCTGGAACGTCCAGGTGGGCAGGTTCTCGATGATCCGCTTGAGGTTCTCGACTCCGTAGTCCGATGCCGCCATGGCGTCGTCTCCGATCGCCTCCGTCAGGGCCGACGGATCCTCACCGTTGGGGCTCGAGAAGAGGTAGATCGGATCCTCCTGCATCTCCGCCACCATGGCGTTGAGCACCGCGCGCTCGGCGTCGGTGTCGCCGTCGAGGGGCCGGTAGCCCCACTCGATGGCGAACTTGTCGTAGGGCCCCACGAGGGGCATCAGGCACGTGTCGTCGCCCGGCTGGGCCACGTAGTTGAAGCGGGCGTAGTCCATGATCGAAGGCGCCACGCCGAACTCGCAGACGAACCGGGTGCGCAGCTGCTCGACCGGGTAGGCCGCCGACGACTGCATGTTGTGCTGGAGCCCGATCGTGTGGCCCACCTCGTGCGCCGAGACGAAGCGGATCAGCTCACCCATGACCTCGTCGCTGAAGTCGACCCCGCGGGCGTCGGCGTTCACCGCCGCCGTCTGGATGAAGAACCAGTTGCGCAGGAGGTTCATCAC
>JAHHMJ010000459.1 GCA_018678395.1 Gemmatimonadota bacterium
GGAGATGCCCGAGGGCACGCCGTCGACCCGGACGCTGGCCGTGGCCGACCGCATCCGTGAGGCGGGGGAGCGGGCCGCGGTTCGCCTTCAGGATGAGATGGCCGATGACGAGCCCTCGCTCGTCGAAGGCATTTATCAGGTGGTAGGGCAGGGGCCTACCGGGGGCGGTCCCGGTGGCGCGGGTGTCGCGGGGCGCCCGCAGGCGAACATCGCCAACGTCGACATCAAGCTGATCGGCGCGGAAGAGCGCTCCATCTCATCGGCGCGCTTCGAGCAGGTCTGGCGCGAAGAGGTCGGCCCGCTTCCCCAGGTGCGGGCGTTGACGTTCAGCTCCAGCCTGATCGGCTTCGGGGAGGCCGTCAACGTGCAGCTGTCGCACCCCGACCCGACGCAACTGGACGGTCTGGGGGCCCGCCTGGTCGCAGAGCTCGAGCGGTTCGACGGCGTCTACGACGTGCAGACGGACCGGGACGCGGGGCTCCGTGAGATCCAGCTGCGCCTGAAGCCCGCGGCCCGGACGTTGGGGCTGACCCTGGACGGACTGGCCCGGCAGGTGCGCGCGGCCTTCTTCGGCGAAGAGGCGCTGCGGGTCCAGCGCGGCCGTGAGGACGTGCGCGTGTACGTGCGGCTCCCCGAGACCCAGCGCGACGCGATCGATGATGTCGAGCGCTACCGGGTGCGGACGCCCGACGGTGGCGAGGTCCCGCTCCAGCAGGTCGCCGAGGTGTCGTTCGGCACGTCGCCGACCACGATCCAGCGCCGGGACGGCCAGCGTGTGTTGACCGTCACCGCGGAGGTCGACCCGACCATCGTGTCGGGTCAGGAGGTGAACGATCAGCTCGAGGCCGACGTCCTGCCGCTGCTGCGCGCCGACGCCCCGCAGCTCCGCACGATCTTCGGGGGGGAGCAGGAGCAGCAGCAGGAATCGTTCGGTTCACTGGGAACGAACTTCCTCCTGGCACTCCTCGTGATCTACGCGCTGCTCGCGATCCCCTTCGGCTCGTACGTGCAGCCGGTGATCATCATGGCGGCCATCCCCTTCGGCGTGATCGGCGCCGTCGTCGGGCATCTTCTGCTGGGACTCCCGATCGGGCTGCTGTCTCTGTTCGGGATCATCGGGCTGAGCGGCGTGGTCGTGAACGACTCGCTCGTGATGATCGACTTCATCAACGAGGAGCGGTCCCTGGGGACTCCGCCTCTGGAGGCCATCGTGCGGGGGGCCAAGAAGCGCTTCCGCCCGATTCTCCTGACGTCGGTGACGACCTTCCTGGGCGTGTCCCCCCTGGTCTTCGAGCAGAGCCTCCAGGCGCAGTTCCTGATCCCCATGGCGGCCTCGCTGGGCTTCGGCATCCTCTTCGCCACGGCGATTCTGATGCTGCTGGTGCCGGCCCTCGCGACGCTTGAACATCGCTTCGAGACCCGAGCCGGTATCGAGGGCGTGGCCCCGCCCGTCGACCGGCGGGAACCCGCTGCCGTGGCCGGCGACTGAGGCTGGATGCACCCGCGACGCCGGGCTACCTTCGAGGCGCGCTGGCGTAGCTCAACTGGTAGAGCAGCTGATTTGTAATCAGCAGGTTGGAGGTTCGAGTCCTCTCGCCAGCTTCGGCTGAACCACGCCGTGGTCCGGGCTCATCCCATACCGCGTGCGCACAGCGTGGCCCGGAAGACGTGCAATGATGCGCGGCGGCGGTAGGCCCCATGCGACTCACCATCGAGAGCGATCCCCAGACGATCCGTCGCTACGAGCACGTTCGTCCGGCGCGTGGGTGGGGAGTGGAGCGTTGTGGCGTGATGTGCACCGGCGTCGAGCGCGCCTGTACTCGGGCCCTTGGGCATACGGGGCCCCATGTCGCCCACGGGCGCCTGGGCCGGGTTCGAGCGGTGTGGGACGCTGATGCCGCGACCCGCGCGCGACCCGAGGCCCGGAGTCGGGTGGTGGAAGCGGCGCGGCAGGGCGGGCTTCCATCACGGCGCTCCGGCGGCGCCCTCCGAGCCCTGGTGCGTTGGGCGACCGACCGGGTCTCCTCGGTGGAGGACCTGGCGATGCTGATCCTCTTCCTCGCCTTCCTGGGCTTCGCTGTCGACTGGTTCCTCCGCATGCTCGGCTGAGGGCGCCAGCGGGCTCCGCGTCGCCCGCGGCGGAGAAGCTGCGCTCCCGATGCGGCGGGCCCAGCTCGGCGAGACGATCATTGCCGTTGCGGCCCGGCGCGGCGTAGGGTGAACCCACACCTGAGACCTGGAGGAAGTCATGTCCGACACCGCCGCAGCCCCGAATCGCGCGCCCTGGCACCTCTGGGCAGTGGGTGTCGTCGGACTCCTCTGGAGCGCGGTGGGGGCCTTCGACTACCTCATGACCCAGACCGAGAACGAGTCCTATATGGGGCAGTTCACTCCGGAGCAGCTGGAGTTCTTCTACGGGTTCCCGACCTGGACGGTCTTCTTCTGGGCGATCGCCGTGTGGGGTGGAGTGGCGGGCGCGGTCCTGCTGCTGCTGCGGAAGCGTCTCGCGGCGCCGGTGCTCCTGGCGTCGTTCCTCTCGATGGTCGTGACCGCCTTCCACAACTTCGTCCTTGCCAACGGGGTTGAAATCATGGGGACGACCGGCGCGATCTTCTCGGTGTTGATCTTCGTCATCGCCCTCGGACTGTGGCTCTACGCCAGGGCAATGGTGGGGCGGGGCGTTCTGACCTGACGACAGGCGACGAACGAGTGGCGGAGCGACGCTGGGTCGCCCCGCCCCTCGGATGTCTCCATGTAGACCCGCAGGCCCCGCGGCCCAACACGACCAACCGTGACCCATCTGCTTGGCTTCCATGGCGCCCGTCCGATGCTCGAGTGACACCGCCTCCGTCTGAGCCGAGGACATGCGAGACATGACGACCCAGCGATCGTTGTTGCTTGCCCTGCTCGGGGCCCTGGTGATCGGCGGGGGCCTGCGCCTCTACGAGTTGGACCGCCGCACACTGTCGCATCCGGAGTACTGGGTGCCCCGGTTGGACGTACCCGAGCACGTCCAACACCCGCCGCCCCGACATGGCGTCCGCGATGTCGTGGAGCAGTCGCTGTCCCCGGATGTCCACCCACCGGGCTACCACCTCGTGATGCTGGGCTGGAACGGGACGGTGGGGACGGGTTTGCGGGCCATGCGGCTGTCGTCGGTCCTGGCCGGGCTGGCGGCGATACTGGCCATGTTCGGGTTCGCCCGCTCGGTCTTCGGTGGGCGCACGGCCGTGCTCGCCACCGGGCTGTTGGCGCTGCACGGGTACCACGTGTTCTGGAGCCAGCAGCTCCGACCCTGGGTCCTGCTCTCGGCGATCGCCCTGATCACGTGCATCCTGCTCGTGCAACTGGCGGACCGATGGCGCGGCTGGAGGGCCGCCGCCCTGGTCCTGCTGACCGCCGCCGGCCTCTGGATCGATTACTATTTCTGGCCTCTGGTGGCGGGACAGATCCTCTGGGTGCTGCTGAATCTCCGCGGGGATCTGCGGGCTCGAGCGCTGTCGCTTCAGCTCGGCGCGGTACTGCTGGCCTTTCCCGTCTTCGTCTACCTGCGATTCCACATCGTGCTGGAAGGCCACCTGGGTAACGACGTGCTGGCCCACCTCGTGTGGTTGACGGGCTTCGGTGGCCTGCTTCCATACGTGCCCCGAGCGAGCCTCGTGAACTTTCCGGGCGCTCTGTTGCCCATCGGTGCATCCGTGATCGGCTTCTCGCTCTGGGTGGTCGGCCTGCGGCGCTCTCGCCGTCGTTCGCCCGATGCGAGCGGGTCGTCCGGAATGCGCGCGAACCTCCCCTGGCTGCTGATCGCCGCGGCGGTCAACGCCATCCTGATCGAGGTCCTGCTCGTCGAGTCCATCGACCGGCGCCGCCTGTACGTGGCGGTCGTTCTCGCTCCGTTCATCCTCGCGGCTGCCGCCCCGCCTCTCATCCGTCGGTTGCACCGCGCCGACCGGGTCCTGGACGCGATCCGCGATCACCGGATCGTCGGAGTGGTGACGACCAGCCTCCCGGCGATGGTCGTCGTGACGCCCCTCCTGCTCTTCGTCGGGGCAGGGCTCGTCGGGCGGTCGCTGTTCGTCGACTACACGCTGGTTCCCCTGATGCCCTTCGTGCTCGTGTTGATCGCAGCCGGTATCGTCGCGTCCAGGAGAGCGGCGGTTCCCCTGGCGATCGGGGTCCTGGCCGCGTTCGCGCTCTCGAACTACCAGTGGTGGGCCATACGAGGCGGTGGGCGATCGGCGGCGAACTGGCACGGCTCGGAGGGCTCGGCCTGGCCGGGGACGTACGCCCACTACGCCGACTATCAGGAGTTGGCGGGCAGCCTGATCCCCCATGTGGAGGAGGGCGATGTCGTGCTCGTTCGCAGCGAGTGGTGGTCCGAGCCGATCCACTACTATCTCCCGCCCGACGAGTACACCGTCATCGCGCCGCCGCGACACGGGACCGAGGAGGAGTTGGAGATCTGGCGCGCCGGACTCCCCGATCGACTGTGGCTCGTCGGGCTCGGGGGTGACGCGGGCCCCGGGCCGACTCTCGATTCTCTGGCGAATCACTTCCTGCCCGGCCACGAACCGACGATCGCGGTCCATGGGTACGGGGGGGAAGCACGATTGATGGTGCCCGGGACGACGTTGGACTCGCAGCGAAACTGAAGCGCGGGTGGGCGTTGGCGCGGTGCCCGATGTCGACGAGGGGCGGAGCGACACCAGGTCGCGCCACCCCTCGCAAGGCTCCACCGGGGCCCCGAGGCCCCGCTCGGGTCCTCAACCGCGGTAGAACCGCTCCTTGACGATCTCGCCGTTCTTCCAGTGGCGCACGGCGACCTGGTCGTACTTCACCACGCCCCACTCCGCGTGCGTGTAGTCGAAATGCCACGTCGAGAAGGTCACGTCCTCGCCGACGGCGCCGTCGATCATCACGCCGGCGCGGAACTCCGTGATCTTGCCGACGAAGTCGTTCTCGCGCTCGCGGTTCAGGTCCTTGCCGATCCACGGCTCGAAGCCCTGGTCCTGCATGACGCACTCGTCGGCGTAGAACTTCTCGAACGCCTCGACGATCTGACCGCTCTGGATCATGGTGTTCAGCTCGTTCTCGAGCTCGGCGAGGGGCTTCAGGGTCGTGGTCGACATGGGATCTCCCGGAGGGATGAATGTTCGATCTAGGTCGGCCCGCGTTTGCGGCGACGAACGAATGGTAATCGAACATTGAAAACTTGTCTAGTCATGGATTTTAATCCAAAGGCCGGGGGACTTCTTGCCGATCCTCCCAATGGATCTCTCCTCACATGCGCGCCATGGTCGACCACTACGAAACCCTGCAGCTCAGCCCGTCCGCCGACGGCGAGACCGTCGAGCGGGTGTATCGCCTTCTCGCCAAGCGATATCACCCCGACAACCCCCAGTCGGGTGACGCCCATCGCTTCGCGGCCGTCCGGCATGCGTACGAGGTGCTCACCGATCCGGATACCCGCGCCGCATACGACGCCACCTACGAGGACGAGCGGCACCGCGAGTGGCGCGACTTCCGATCGGTGCAGGTCGAGGACGGACGGGAGGAGGATCGCCGTCTCTTCAGAGCGGTGCTCTCCGCGCTGTACGTGGCCCGTCGCCGGCAACCGGACGGGGGAGGCATGGCCCCGTTCCACCTGGAGCGCCTCCTGGCGACGCCGACCGAGCACCTCGAATTCCCGCTGTGGTACCTGAAGCAGCGCGGCTACGTCGAGGTTCTGCCGACGGGGCTGCTCGCGATCACCGTCGAGGGCATCGACGAGTTCTGGAACGGCGACCTGGCCCCGGCTGCGGACCGACTGCTGGCCGAAGGCACGCGGCAGGTCGACCCCGACTCCGATGGGGACCCTTCGATGGACACGCCGCAACCCGATATCGAGGCGCGGGACGCAGCGGACGTCGACCTGTCGAGAGAGGCCAGCGACGCAGCCTGACCGTAGGCCGCTTCACCAGAAGATCGCGTAGAGCACCACGGTGG
>JAHHMJ010000504.1 GCA_018678395.1 Gemmatimonadota bacterium
GTGATCTCCTGACCGAACGCCATCGACAGGCCGTCGATGACGGAGCCCTGAGAGTTGTTGATCGCGTTGATCGGATTGATGATCACGCTGCCCACGTCTCCGACGACCCAGACGTCCTCGACCAACACCTCGCCACGTTGGCTCACCGAGGCCTTCACCACCTCGGCGAAGTAGCCGCGATGGCTGAAGTGGAATGCGGCTCCCATGCCGGTCCCGCGCGGCAGCGAGCTGCGGTCGGCCCATCCCGAACGATCCCGGACCAGCGCCAGGACATCCCGCATGCGCGCGGCATCGAGTCCCTGTTCCTCGCCCTCGACCGCGAGCAGGTCCAGACGGAACTGGATGGGATCCGCGCCTGCCGCCTCGGCCATCTCGTCGATGAACGACTGGTAGACGAAGGCGAGCGCGTTGCTTCCGGGCGCTCGCAGCGCACCGGTCCGGAGCCCGAGCGGCATGAGTGAGGCGCCCATCTCGAAATTCGGGATGAATCCGGCCGGGAACTCGGTCGAACGCACGCTCGCGCTACTTGCGAAGCGCCCGTCCTGCCCGAACGACACGAAGTGGTTGCGCCACGCGACGAGCGCGCCCGAGCTGTCGACGCCGCCCTCGAACCGGTGGTAGCCGGCGGGTCGGTACAGGTCGTGCCGCGTGTCGTCCTCACGCGTCCACAACAGCTTCACCGGCGCCCCGACCTCGCGGGCGATCCAGGCGGTCTCGACGAGCCAGTCGTTGTAGAGCCGGCGACCGAAGCCACCACCGATTCGCGTGAGGTGGATGGTGATGTCCTCCTCCGCCATCTCCAGCGCCTGCGCCACCTGCCGACGCGCTCCCTCCGGCGTCTGCGTGGGCGCCCACATCTCCAGCCGCCCGTCGCGGAACTCGGCCGTGCAGTTCTGCGGCTCGAGTGAGGCGTGCGCGAGGAAGGGGTAGTGGTAGTCCGCCTGGACGCGGGCCGCCGCTCCGGCCAGGGCCGCCTCGACGTCGCCGTCCGAGCGTAGCGACCGCTCGGGAGCGGTCTCGAAGAGTTCGGCGGCTCGGGCTGCGAAGGCCTCGCTGCTCTCACCGGCGTTGGGGCCCTCGTCCCACTCGACCTCGAGGGTCGCGAGACGCGCCTGGTCGGCCACCCACCAGTGGTCGGCGACGATCGCGACGCCCCCCTGGATCCCGCCGGATCCACCCACCGGTTCGATGACGAAGGCGTCACGGATGCCGGGCAGGGCACGGACGGCATCGAGATTCGCGCTCACCACCGAGCCGCCCACGACGGGGGACTTCGCGTAGACGGCGTGCAGCATGCCGGGTCGGGTGACATCGATGCCGAAGAGCGGCTGCCCGGTCACGATGGCGTCGGTGTCGACGCCGGGAATCGACGTCCCGATGATGCGGAAATCCGACGGATCCTTGAGCGGAACGGACTCCAGATCGGGAGCCGGGAGTCCGGCGGCGATCTCGGTCAGCGCGCCGTAGCCGACGCTTCGGCCGGAGGCCGCATGCATCGCCTGCCCCGCCTCGGTCGTGATCTCGCTCTCGGGCACGCCCCACATCTGCGCCGCGGCCGCGACCAGCACGGTCCGTGCGGCCGCCCCGATGCGCCGCATCGGGAAGTAGCGCATCGGGGTCGCCTGGCTGCCGCCGGCGAACTGACCCGAGAAGTTCTCGGTGTCGAGGCTGCCCTGTTCGACGGTCACGTCGGCCCAGTCGACGTCGAGCTCCTCGGCGATCAGCATCGGGAGCATCGTCTTGACGCCCTGCCCGATCTCCGGGTTCTGGGCGACGAGCGTGACGGCGCCGCCCGGCGTGATGCGAATGAAGGCGTTGGGTACGAAGGTCGGCGCGCCGGACTGCGCACCGAGCGCCGCCGGGCCGAGGAATTCGAACCAGCTTCCGACCACGAGCCCGCCACCGGCGAGCGCGGAGACTTTCAGGAACTCACGGCGATCGACGCTCATCGGTCGTCCTCCTCGACCCGCGCGCCACCCGCCGGCGCGTCGTCGGTCATGGCCGCGGCCGCGTGATGGATGCCTTCGCGGATCCGCACGTAGGTCCCGCACCGGCAGAGATTGCGGTTCAGGGCCCGATCGATCTGCGCATCCGACGGGTTCGGGTTGTCGGCCAGGAGCGCCGAAGCGGCCATGAGCTGCCCCGCCTGGCAGAAGCCGCACTGCGGCACGTCCAGGTCGCGCCACGCCTGCTGCAGGGGATGCGAGCCGTCGGGCGACAGCCCCTCGATCGTGACCACGTCGCGGTCTCTGACGGTCGAGACCCGGGTGCGGCAACTCTGATCGACTCGGCCGTCGATGTGGACAGTACAGGCACCGCACTGGGCGATGCCGCAGCCGAACTTGGTGCCCTTGAGACCGAGGACGTCACGAAGCACCCAGAGCAGGGGCATGTCGGCGGGGACGTCCACGGTGACGGACTCCCCGTTCACGCGGAACGTGATGGGCATGGGAAACCTCTTGCTGGAATCGGGCCGGGCGGCGAAGCGCCGCCAAACCCAACCTGTCCCGGTGGCGCCCATCCAGGCAAGGATCCGACGTCTCGACCGAGGCTCAGCCGCCCCCGCCGCCGCGACGGTCACGGTCGACGGGTTCGGACCCCGGCGGGGCCGGCGGTCCCACCCGACCGCCACCGTCTCGAATGCGCCGGCGCAGGGCGTCGAGGGCCGCGTCGGTCGAGCCGGCGTCCCGCAACAGCCGCCGCGCCGCCGGCGGGATGTCGAGAAGCGCCTCGTCCGGTGCCCGGCGGGCCAGCGCCTCTCGGACGACCTCGAGAGCGGCGTCCGCGGGGACACCCGACT